>NZ_JBDJLK010000007.1:0-112298 GCF_039673335.1 Pseudomonas sp. TWI929 | reverse complement strand
CCCACAGGTACAGCGCTAGTCTCAAGGCCAGCGCTGTACCTGTGGGAGCGGGCAAGCCCGCGAAGAGGCCAGTAAGACGTACGACTTTTCATCAACTCAAACCCAAGGCTTCAGTCGGAGCAGCTTGGGAATTATCCTACGAGCCGTGTGGAAGCTGCTCTGTTGTAGGGGAAATGCCCCAGGGATAACGTCGTTGGGTCGCCATTCATGGTGATCGGGTGTGAGAACCCGAACGATGTTGAACGGGCTTCCAGTCATGGCAGCCTACGTGGGCAGGTTTCGGCCTGGCCGGGTTCAATGTCCTCGGTTTCTCACCCCGCGTATGGCTGCCACCCCTTGTCCGTGAGAAAGACGAGTTGGTGGTTCAATCAACGACATTGGATTCCAACCATGACCAAGCACGATCTTGATACTGCTCATCCAGGCAACAGCAGCACAGTGGGTAAAGAAACCTGCATGGACCTGTTCCGCGTCCAGGCCAACATCCCCTTCAATCATGCCTTCTCCGAACTCTCCGTCATGCTCGGCTGCATCAATCACCTGACAACCGAAGCCGAGATGGAAAATGACCGGTTAGCGGGTAGTGCAGCCAGAATCCTCAGTGGCTTTGCCAAAGCACTGATTGATGACATTGAGCTTGGACTGAACAGGGCTTCAGTTCAGGTTTGAACCGTACCGGCCTCTTCGCGGGCACGCCCGCTCCCACAGGTACAGCACAAGCCTCAAAGCCTACGCTCTCCCTGTGGGAGCGGGCGTGCCCGCGAAGAGGCCCGCACAGGCGCCGAAAATGCCAGCTTGATTCCGCTCAGTGCCGTTTATCCAACCCTGATCTACGCTAACAGTCGCATCCCAAGAATCATTTGCGCGCAAGCAAGGAGCCTGCATGACGTTGATGCGTCCGCTGTTGGTCGTTTGCCTGGGGCTGGTGTCCCTGCTGTCAGGCTGTAGCAAGGAAGAAACAACCGAAACGCTGCCACGTGTTGGCGTACAGCAGGTGGCCCCGACCGATTTCGCTGCCAGGGTCACCCTGACTGGCGACGTACAGGCGCGGGTGCAGACCGATCTGTCGTTCCGTGTGGGCGGCAAGATCATTTCGCGTAGCGTCGATGTTGGCGACCACGTCAAGGCCAACCAGGTGCTGGCGCGCCTGGACCCTAAAGACCTGCAGAACAACGTCAATTCGGCCAAGGCCGAAGTATTTGCCGCACAAGCGCGGGTTACCCAGACCAGCGCCGCCTTCGTGCGCCAGCAAAAGCTGCTGCCCAAGGGTTACACCAGCCAGAGTGAATACGATTCCGCCGAAGCCGCGCTGCGCAGTAACCAGAGCGCGCTCAAGGCCGCCCAGGCAGAGCTGGCCGATGCCAATGAGCAATTGAGCTACACCGCGCTGGTGTCCGAAGCCGATGGCGTGATTACCGAGCGCCAGGCCGAGGTCGGCCAGGTGGTGCAGGCGACCATGCCGATCTTCAGCCTGGCCACCGACGGCGATCGCGATGCAGTGTTCAACGTCTATGAATCGCTGCTGGTGGCGCCACCAAGCGATGTCGGGGTAATCGTCAGCCTGCTGGATGACCCCAAGGTCCAGGCTCACGGCTACGTCCGCGAGATCACCCCTACCGTGTCGGCACAAAGTGGCACGGTGCAGGTCAAGGTGGCACTGAAGGACGTGCCACCTGGCATGCAGCTTGGCGCGCCGGTCACTGCCAGCACCAATGCGGTGGGGCGGCCAAGCATCGAGCTGCCATGGTCGGCGTTGACCAAGGCGCTGCATGAGCCTGCAGTCTGGGTGGTGGGCGAGGGCGACAAGGTCGAATTGCGCAAGGTCGAGGTCAGCCGCTACCTGACCGGCAAGATCGTGGTCGCCAGCGGCCTGAAGGCTGGCGAGACCGTGGTGGTCAACGGCAGCCAGTTGCTGCACCCCGGCATGCAGGTACAGAAGATCGCAGCCAATGCCGAAGGGGGTGAGCTATGAAGCGCCAGCTGCTGATGCTGTCGGCCGGCGTGCTGCTGGCTGCCTGCGGTAGCGAGGAGCAAGCGCCCGAGCCGATCCGGCCGGTGCTGTCGGTCAAGGTGGAGCCACAGGTGCAGTCGCAGCTGGGCCGCTTCGCCGGCCTTATCGAGGCGCGCTTTGAAAGCACCCTGGGCTTCCGGGTTTCCGGGCGCATTGCCCGGCGTTGGCTGGATGTGGGCGCCCTGGTCAAACCGGGCGACACCCTGGCCACGCTCGACCCCACCGACCAGCAGAACCAGCTGCGCGCCGCCGAAGGCGACCTGGCCAAGGTGCAGGCACAGTGGATCAACGCCCAGGCCGATGCCCGCCGCCAGCAACAGCTGTACGACCGTGGCGTTGGCGCCCAGGCCCAGCTGGACATCGCCCAGACCAACCTGAAAACCACCAGTGCGGCGTTGGAGCAGGCGCGCTCTGCGCTCAGCCAGGCCCGTGACCAGCTCGACTACAGCACGCTGCGTACCGACCACGCCGCAGTGATCACCGCCTGGCAGGCAGAAGCTGGGCAAACCGTAACCGCTGGGCAAGCCGTGGTGACCCTGGCCCGGCCAGATGTGAAGGAAGCGGTGATCGACCTGCCGATTGGCCTGGCCGAGCAGTTGAACAAAGGCCTGACCTTCACCGTTGCCTCGCAGCTAGACCCCACCATCAACACCACCGCCAGCCTGCGCGAACTGGAACCCCAGGCCGACGCCACCACTCGCACGCGCCGCGCCCGGCTTACCTTGGCCAGCACACCTTCAGCCTTCCACCTGGGCACCGCCATCAGCGTTACCCTGAGTTCGGAAGTGAGCCCTCGCAGCGAACTGCCCTTGAGTGCCTTGCTCGAGCGTGATGGCAAGACCCAGGTGTGGGTGATCGACCCGCAACAGAAAACCGTGGCCACCCGTGACGTGGCCCTGATTGACCGCACCGCCGACAGCATTGTGCTGACCTCTGGCGTGCAGCCCGGCGAGCGTGTGGTTACCGCAGGTGTGAACAGCCTCAAGCCTGGCCAGAAGGTCGCCTTCGACGAGGATGCGCAATGAAAGGAAGCTTCAACCTGTCCGAATGGGCACTCAAGCATCAATCGTTCGTCTGGTACCTGATGTTCGTTGGCCTGCTGATGGGGATTTTTTCCTATTTCAACCTCGGCCGTGAAGAAGACCCGTCGTTCACCATCAAGACCATGGTGATTCAGACCCGCTGGCCCGGCGCGACCCAGGACGAAACCCTGTACCAGGTCACCGACCGTATCGAGAAGAAGCTCGAGGAACTCGACTCCCTCGATTACACCAAGAGCTACACCCGCCCGGGCGAGTCCACGGTGTACGTGTACCTGCGCGACACCACCAAGGCCAAGGACATCCCGCAAATCTGGTACCAGGTGCGCAAGAAGATCTCCGACATTCGCGGCCAGTTCCCTGCGGGCATCCAGGGGCCCGGCTTCAACGATGAATTCGGCGACGTGTTCGGTTCGATCTACGCCTTTACTGCCGACGGCCTGACCCTGCGCCAGCTGCGCGACTACGTGGAGCAGGCGCGCGCCGAGGTGCGCGATGTACCTAACATCGGCAAGATCGAGTTGGTCGGCACCCAGGACGAAGTGCTGTACCTGAACTTTTCGACCCGCAAGCTGGCTGCCCTGGGCATCGACCAGCGCCAGGTCATGCAGGCCCTGCAGTCGCAGAACGCGGTAACCCCTGCCGGGGTGATCGAGGCCGGCCCCGAGCGCATTTCGGTACGCACCACCGGGCAGTTCGCCTCGGAGAAGGACCTGCAAACCGTCAACCTCAAGATCAACGACCGCTTCTTCCGCCTGGCCGACATCGCCGACATCCAGCGCGGCTACGTCGACCCGCCGTCACCGATGTTCCGCTACAACGGCCAGACCGCCATCGGCCTGGCCATCGGCATGAAGGCCGGCGGCAACATGCAGGTATTTGGCGCGGCGTTGAAAAAACGCATGGACCGGGTGGTCGAAGACCTGCCGATCGGCGTCGGTGTCCATACCGTGTCGGACCAGTCCGTAGTGGTCAAGCAGGCGGTCGGCGGCTTCACCAGCGCGCTGTTCGAAGCGGTGGTGATCGTGCTGGCGGTGAGCTTCGTCAGCCTTGGCATGCGCGCCGGCCTGGTGGTGGCCTGCTCGATTCCGCTGGTGCTGGCGATGGTGTTCGTGTTCATGGAATACAGCGGCATCACCATGCAGCGGATTTCGCTGGGTGCGCTGATCATCGCCCTGGGCTTGCTGGTGGATGACGCGATGATCACGGTCGAGGTGATGGTCACGCGGCTGGAGATGGGCGAGAGCAAGGAACAGGCGGCTACGTTCGCCTACACCTCGACGGCGTTCCCCATGCTGACCGGTACCTTGGTTACGGTGGCCGGCTTCGTGCCCATCGGCCTTAACGCAAGTTCGGCGGGTGAGTACACCTACACGCTGTTCGCGGTGATTGCGGTGGCGCTGATGGTATCGTGGGTGGTGGCGGTGTTCTTCGCCCCGGTGCTGGGCATGCATATTCTCAGCAGCTCCAAGCTCAAGGCCCATGAAGCCGAGCCTGGGCGCGTCGGCCGGGCCTTCGAGCATGGCCTGCTGTGGTGCATGCGCAACCGTTGGCTGACCATCATCGGCACCATCGTGCTGTTTGCCCTGGCAATCTTCTGCGAGCGCTTCGTGCAGAACCAGTTCTTCCCGTCCTCGGACCGCCCGGAAATCCTCGTCGACCTCAACCTGCCGCAGAACGCCTCGATCGAGGAGACGCGCAAGGTAGTCGACCGCTTCGAGGCACGGATCAAGGACGACCCGGACCTGGTGAGCTGGAGCACCTACATCGGCCAAGGCGCCATTCGCTTCTACCTGCCTCTCGACCAGCAGCTGCAGAACCCGTACTACGCGCAGCTGGTGATCGTCAGCAAGGGCTTCGAAGAGCGCAAGGGCATGATGGAGCGGCTGCAGAAGATCCTGCATGAAGACTTCATCGGTATCGGCGTCAACGTGCAATCGCTGGAAATGGGCCCGCCGGTAGGCCGGCCGATCCAGTATCGGGTCAGTGGTGCCAACATCGACGAGGTGCGCAAGCACGCCATCGACCTGGCCACCTTGCTCGACCAGAACGAGCACATCGGCGAGATGATCTATGACTGGAACGAGCCGGGTAAGGTGCTGCGCGTGGAAATCGCCCAGGACAAGGCACGTCAGCTGGGGCTGTCGTCGGAGGACGTGGCCAATGTGATGAACAGCATCGTCAGCGGCGTGGATATCACCCAGGTCAACGACAACATCTACCTGGTTGACGTGGTTGCCCGCGCCGAGGACAGCGAGCGTGGCTCGCCCGATACCCTGCAGAACCTGCAGATCCTTACCCCCAACGGCACCTCGATCCCGCTGCTGTCGTTCGCCACCGTGCGCTACGAGCTGGAGCAGCCGCTGGTATGGCGCCGCGATCGCAAGCCGACCATCACCATCAAGGCCTCGGTCAACGGCGACATCCAGCCCACCGACCTGGTGGCCCAACTGAAGCCGCAGATCGACGAGTTCGCCAGCAAGCTGCCGGTGGGCTTCGAAGTAGCCACAGGTGGTACGGTGGAGGAGAGTGCCAAGGCACAAGGGCCGATCCGCAAGGTCATCCCGTTGATGCTGTTCCTGATGGCGACCTTCCTGATGATCCAGCTGCACAGCGTGCAGAAGCTGTTCCTGGTTGTCAGCGTGGCGCCGCTGGGGCTGATCGGCGTAGTGCTGGCGCTGGTGCCGACAGGGACGCCGATGGGCTTCGTGGCAATCCTCGGCATCCTTGCGCTGGCGGGCATCATCATTCGTAACTCGGTGATCCTGGTGACCCAGATCGACGAGTTCGAGGCTCAGGGCTTTTCGCCGTGGGATGCTGTGGTAGAGGCCACCAACCACCGGCGCCGGCCCATCCTGCTGACTGCGGCAGCGGCGAGCCTGGGCATGATCCCGATTGCCCGCGAGGTGTTCTGGGGGCCGATGGCCTACGCCATGATTGGCGGGATCATTGTGGCGACCTTGCTGACGCTGCTGTTCCTGCCGGCCCTGTATGTGGCCTGGTACAAGATCCGCGAGCCACAGAAACATTCCTGAAACCTTGCACTGAGCCCTGTGGGAGCGGGTTTACCCGCGAATGCGATGATGGAGCCACCGCCGCATTCGCGGGTGAACCCGCTCCCACAGGGCCTTCTGTCGCCTTCAAGATCGCCTTTCAACTTTGGTTATATAAACATTCTTAAACAGTATTTTTAAGAATAACCCCGCCTCACTACTATTGCCCTCAAGCCAGGCAATTACCCCCCTTCAAACCCCTGCCCGGCATCTCACTCCAAGGAGAACGAGCATGAGTGCATCTCTGCGCAGCATCGACGGTCAGGACGAAGCCACCATTCTGCGGGAAATCCAGAGCGCCCTGCGCGACCTGCGTTTCGGTGCGGTGGAGATCACTGTGCACAACGCTCAGGTCGTACAGATCGAGCGCAAGGAGAAGTTCCGCCTGCAACAGCCGGGTAACAAGGCCGGCTGAGCGCGCCACAACATTCAAAACTAGAAAAATGCCAATCGGGAGCTTCACCATGTCCATCCGCCGTTATGCGCTCGCCGCCCTGGCCAGTGCTGTTTTTGCCGGTTCCGCCATCGCCAAGGACTACGAACTACTGAACGTGTCCTACGACCCGACCCGCGAGCTGTACCAGCAGTACAACGCCGAGTTCATCAAGCACTGGCAGCAGGCCCACCCAGGCGACAAGGTGAAGATCCAGCAATCCCACGGCGGTTCGGGCAAGCAGGCCCGTGCGGTAATCGACGGCCTGCGCGCCGACGTGGTGACCTTGGCCCTGGCTGGCGATATCGACGAAGTCGCCAAGCTCGGCAAGACCGTGCCGGAAAACTGGCAAACCCGCCTGCCGGATGCCAGCACTCCGTACACCTCGACCATCGTGTTCCTGGTGCGCAAGGGCAACCCGAAAGGCATCAAAGACTGGGGCGACCTGATCAAGAAGGACGTCTCGGTCATCACGCCTAACCCGAAAACCTCCGGCGGTGCGCGCTGGAACTTCCTCGCCGCCTGGGCCTATGGCCTGAAGAGCGGCGGCAGCGAAGACAAAGCCAAGGCCTACGTGCAGGAGCTGTTCAAGCATGTGCCGGTGCTGGATACCGGCGCCCGTGGCTCGACTATCACCTTCGTCAACAACGGCCAGGGCGACGTGTTGCTGGCGTGGGAAAACGAAGCCTTCCTGGCATTGAAGGAAGACGGTGGCGCTGACAAGTTCGACATCGTCGTGCCGTCACTGTCGATCCTCGCCGAGCCGCCGGTGGCGGTGGTGGACAAGAACGCCGAGAAGAAGGGCAATACCGAGATTGCCACCGAATACCTCAAGCACCTGTACAGCCCGGCCGGGCAGAAGATTGCCGCCGAGAACTTCTACCGCCCGCGTGACGAAAAGGTCGCTGCTGAGTTCGGCAAGCAGTTCCCGAAACTGGAGCTGGTAACCATCGACAAGGACTTTGGTGGCTGGAAGACCGCACAGCCGAAATTCTTCAATGATGGCGGTGTGTTCGACCAGATCTATCAGGCACAGTAAGGGCCACGGAAAAGCGGGGGCCGCCTTGCGGCCCTATCGCGACACAAGGCCGCTCCCACAAAGAGCCGCGATCCCCCCTGTGGAACCGCGATCGCTGTGGGAGCGGCCTTGCGTCGCGAAAGGGCTGCAAAGCAGCCCCAGGATTCAGAAGCCTGCACCAGCCCCGGATCGATACTGGGCCAAGTGCATTCAACCAGGGATATTTATGTCACGTCGCATTTCCCCCGTCATACCCGGCTTCGGGCTGACGCTGGGCTACACCTTGGTGTACCTCAGCCTGATCGTGCTGATACCGCTGGCGGCCATGTTCATCCATGCCTCGCAGCTGACCTTCGAGCAGTTCTGGAACATCATCAGCGCGCCGCGGGTGATCGCCGCGCTCAAGCTGAGTTTCGGCACTGCCCTGTTCGCCGCCATCATCAACGGCGTGATCGGTACCCTGCTGGCCTGGGTGCTGGTGCGCTACACCTTCCCTGGGCGCAAAGTCATCGATGCGATGATCGACCTGCCGTTCGCCTTGCCCACCGCCGTCGCCGGTATCGCCCTGACCGCCCTGTACGCGCCGGCCGGCTGGGTTGGCCAGTTCGCCACCGACCTGGGCTTCAAGATCGCCTACACCCCGCTGGGCATCACCCTGGCGCTGACCTTCGTCACCCTGCCGTTCGTGGTGCGCACGGTGCAGCCGGTGCTGGCCGATATCCCGCGTGAAGTGGAAGAGGCCGCCGCCTGCCTGGGCGCCAAGCCATTGCAGGTGTTCCGCCACATCCTGGCGCCGGCCCTGCTGCCGGCCTGGCTCACCGGCTTTGCACTGGCCTTCGCCCGTGGTGTGGGCGAGTATGGTTCGGTGATCTTCATTGCCGGCAACATGCCGATGAAGACCGAGATCCTGCCGCTGCTGATCATGGTCAAGCTCGACCAGTACGACTACACCGGCGCGACCGCCATCGGCGTATTGATGCTGGTGGTTTCCTTCATCCTGCTGCTGCTGATCAACCTGCTGCAGCGCCGTATCGAAACCCCTTGAAGGAGGCCGGCATGTCCAGTTCATCCCTGAGTGCAAGCGCCGCCGCCAACGCTGCCCGACGAGGCAGCGCGACTTCGCGGCGTATCCTGATCGGCCTTGGCTGGCTGGTGTTCGCGCTGTTCCTGCTGCTGCCGCTGGTGATCGTGGTGTCGCAGGCGCTGAAGAACGGTTTTGGTACCTTCTTCGAAGCGATCTTCGAGCCCGACGCCTTGTCGGCACTGAAGCTGACCCTGCTCGCCGTGTTCATATCGGTGCCGCTGAACCTGGTGTTCGGCGTTAGCGCCGCGTGGTGCGTGAGCAAGTACACGTTCCGTGGCAAGAGCATCCTGGTCACCCTGATCGACCTGCCGTTCTCGGTGTCGCCGGTGATCGCCGGCCTGGTCTACGTGCTGATGTTCGGCGCCCAGGGCCTGTTCGGGCCGTGGCTGCAGGACCACGACATCCAGATCGTGTTTGCCCTGCCGGGCATCGTTTTGGCAACCATCTTCGTCACCGTACCGTTCGTGGCCCGTGAGCTGATCCCGCTGATGCAGGAGCAGGGCACGCAGGAGGAAGAGGCCGCACGCCTGCTCGGCGCCAACGGCTGGCAGATGTTCTGGCACGTGACCTTGCCGAACATCAAATGGGGCCTGATCTACGGCGTGGTGCTGTGCACCGCACGGGCCATGGGCGAGTTTGGCGCGGTGTCGGTGGTGTCGGGCCACATTCGCGGCGTGACCAACACCTTGCCGCTGCACGTGGAGATCCTCTACAACGAGTACAACCACGTTGCGGCCTTCAGCGTGGCCAGCCTGTTGCTGATCCTGGCGCTCTTCATCCTGCTGCTCAAGCAGTGGAGCGAGAACCGTATTAACCGCCTGCGCCACAGCGCCGCGGAGGAATGATTCATGTCGATCGAAGTTCGTAACGTCAGCAAGCGCTTCAACAGCTTCCAGGCCCTGGACAACATCAACCTGGACATCAACAGCGGCGAGTTGGTGGCTTTGCTCGGCCCGTCCGGCTGCGGCAAAACCACCTTGCTGCGCATCATTGCCGGCCTGGAAACCCCGGACCAGGGCAATATTGTGTTCCATGGCGAGGACGTGTCCGGCCATGATGTGCGCGACCGTAACGTTGGTTTCGTGTTCCAGCACTACGCGCTGTTCCGCCACATGAGCGTGTTCGATAACGTTGCTTTCGGCCTGCGCATGAAGCCCAAGGGTGAGCGACCGAGCGAAAGCAAGATCGCCGAGAAGGTGCATGAACTGCTGAACATGGTGCAGCTGGACTGGTTGTCCGACCGCTACCCCGAGCAGTTGTCTGGCGGCCAGCGCCAGCGTATCGCCCTGGCCCGCGCGTTGGCGGTAGAGCCCAAGGTGTTGCTGCTGGACGAGCCATTCGGTGCGTTGGATGCCAAGGTGCGCAAGGAGCTGCGCCGCTGGCTGGCGCGGCTGCACGAGGACATCAACCTGACCTCGGTATTCGTCACCCACGACCAGGAAGAAGCCATGGAAGTGGCCGACCGCATCGTGGTGATGAACAAGGGCGTGATCGAGCAGATCGGCTCGCCGGGCGAGGTGTACGAGCAGCCAGCCAACGATTTTGTCTACCACTTCCTCGGTGATTCCAACCGCCTGGCCTTGAGCGAAGGGCACCATGTGCTGTTCCGCCCGCATGAGGTGTCGCTGTCGCGGCATGAGACCGAAGGCCACCATGCAGCCGAGGTGCGCGACATTCGGCCGTTGGGCGCGACCACGCGGGTGACCTTGAAGGTGGAAGGGCAGAGCGAGCTGATCGAGGCCGAGGTGGTCAAGGACCATGACAGCCTGACCGGGTTGGCACGGGGTGAGACGTTGTTCTTCCGGCCGAAGGTTTGGCAGAAGGTGGCGGATATCTGAGCCGTTTATGCTGATGAAAGCCCAGGGTTGGTCCTGGGCTTTTTTATGCCTGTGAGATTGCCGGGGCTGCTTTGCAGCCCTCGCGGCAATCTCATGCCTTGCGCGAATATTTTGCATGCCCGCAATGCATCGCCTTTAACCTGCCCAGCCACAGCCCGCGAAATCCGTGGGCTTCCCACAACCTACCAAAACCAATATTCATTTAAGTTATAACTATAATTTTAAACATTACTTTATGGGATAAGACCCTGAGCCCGATGATTCAGCCACACACCTGAATCGAGACCCCAGGAGTTTGATCAATGGGTAATGTCCAGTCGGCCGTCAGGGCCTACGACCAGCCATGGCACCCGGCCCCGGGTGACCTGGTCGAGCTTGGACGCACGCTTCGCCTGCCGCTGGGCCAGCTGCGCCTGCAACGCACGCCCGTCAGCGGGCTCAAGCGCCGCGACAAGCTGGCGCTTGGCCTGCTGGTGCTGGCGCTGCACGGCGCTGCCGCGTACTGGGTCAGCCAGGCGCCAACGCCCGAGCTGCCGGTGGTGCCGCCGCAGGTGCCGCCCATGACCATCGAGTTTGCCGCGCCGGCGCCGCCTGTGGTCGAGCCACCGCCGCCAGCCCCTGCACCGCCCGTGGTCGAGCCGCCGCCACCACCTCCAGTCGTCGACGAGCTTGCCGCCAAGCCCAAACCCAAACCCAAACCAAAGCCCGTGCCCAAGCCGGTGGTCAAGCAAGCGCCGAAACCGCAGCCCAAGCCGGTCGAGGCGCCACCGCCAGCTCCGGTGGCCGCGCCGGCACCCCCTGCGCCCGCACCACCGGCGCCGGCCCCGGTCACGCCAGCCTCGGCCAACGCCGCGTACCTGAAGAACCCGGCGCCGGAATACCCGCAGATGGCCCAACGGCGAGGCTGGGAGGGCACCGTGCTGTTGCGCGTTGAGGTACTGCCCAGCGGTAAGCCCGGGCAGATCCAGGTGCAGAAGAGCAGTGGCCGCGATGCCCTCGATGCCGCCGCACTGGCTGCGGTCAAGCGCTGGAGCTTCGTCCCCGCCAAGCAGGGCGACGTGGCGCAGACCGGCTGGGTCAGCGTGCCGATCGATTTCAAGCTTCGCTAATTTTTTCGCAGAACACAGGAAGACATCATCATGAGCCTGCTGGCATCCCCCCTCGAATCCGTTGAAAGCGCAGTCATCTGGCTGCTGGTTGGTTTCTCTGTCGTCACCTGGGGCCTGGCCCTGGTCAAGGTCGTGCAGTTTGTGCGGCTGAAGAACCAGGACAAGCGCTTCCACCAGCAGTTCTGGGCCGCCTCCAGCCTGGACTCGGCCGCAGAAATCAGCCACGAACTGCCTGGCCCGGCTGCACGCGTTGCCCAGTCGGGTTACGCAGCCATCGCCGTCGGTGACAGCCATAGCAATGACCTGAGCCATGCCATCAACCATCAGGACCGCCTGGAGCGTGCCCTGCGCCAGCAGATCGTGCGTGAACGACGCTCACTGGAAACCGGCCTGGCAGTGGTCGCCAGTATCGGCAGCACCTCGCCCTTCATCGGCCTGTTCGGCACCGTATGGGGCATCATGGAAGCGCTCAAGGGCATCAGCGCGGCCGGCTCCGCCAGCCTGGAAACCGTGGCCGGGCCAATCGGTGCAGCACTGGTGGCAACGGGTGTGGGTATCGCCGTCGCGGTGCCGGCGGTGCTGGTCTACAACTATTTCCTGCGCCGCCTGAAGCTGACTGCGGCCGACCTGGATGACTTCGCCCACGACTTCTACAGCCTGGCGCAGAAGAGTGCCTTCCGCGTGCTGGTGCACCCTGCGGTGCACAAGCCCCAAGCCGGTTTCACCCAGCCGGTGAAGGAGGCGTCCTGATATGGCCTTTTCGACCCAGGACAGCGACGAAGTCCTAAGTGAAATCAACGTCACGCCGTTGGTGGACGTCATGCTGGTACTGCTGGTGGTGTTCATCGTCACCGCTCCTCTGCTGACCAACGCCATCCCCATCAACCTGCCTAAGACCGAGGCCGTGGCCCCGGTGGAGCAGAAGGACCCGTTGGTGGTCAGCATCGATGGAGAGGGCAAGCTGTTCATCAACAAGGACCAGATCCAGCCCGACCTGCTGGAAACCAACCTCAAGGCCGCCAAGGACAAGGACGCGGATGTGCGCGTGCAGCTCCAGGCCGACGACGGCGTGAACTACGGCGAAGTGGCGCGGGCCATGGCGGCCATCGAACGTGCGGGGATCAACAAGCTGGCGGTGATTACCGCCCGCTGATACCTGGCAAACCTCTTCAGGCAAGTGCTTGTGGGCCATATCTCCTTGGCAGGGGGTTGGCCCTTTTTTTTTGTATCCAAGGTTCACGCGAACCCTGTGGGAGCGGCCTTGCGTCGCGAAAGGGGCGCGAAGCGGCCCCCCAGGACTTTATTGCCACTGCACATATTGCCGGGGCTGCTGCGCCGCCCCACGCGACGCAAGGCCGCTCCCACAGGGACCGCATAGCGCTCAGGATGTTGATTTTGGTTATTAATAAATAGCTTCTTATTCCTTTACGAATATAACTCCCTTCCTATACTTGTCTCCAAGCACGCAAACTTACTGGAGGCGTCCCCATGCGCAATGAGTCGATCCGTTACCTGATTGTGCCGGGCTGGCAAGGATCGCCAGGCAACCATTGGCAAAGTCACTGGCAGCGCACCCTGCCCAACAGCACGCGGGTCGAGCAGCACGACTGGCTCACCCCGCAACGCCAGGATTGGGTGCAGGCGCTGGAGCAGGCGATTGCCGCCGAGCGCTCGCCGGTGATTCTGATCGCCCACAGCCTGGGCTGCATCACCGTCGCCCATTGGGCTGCACAAGCCTGCCCGGTCTTGCTGCGGCAAGTACGTGGAGCGCTGCTGGTGGCCCCCGCAGACGTCGAGCGGCCCACCTGCGCGCCGGCCCTGCGCAACTTCGCGCCGATCCCGACCGAAACGCTGCCGTTCCCCAGCCAGGTGGTCAGCTCGGACAACGACCCAGCCGTGAGCGTACCGCGCGCGTTGTACCTGGCTCAGGCCTGGGGCGCCGAAGCGGGGCTGCTGAGTAACGCCGGGCACATCAACGTCAAGTCCGGCCATGAGCGCTGGGAACAAGGTTTCGCCTACCTGTATCGCTTGCAGAGCCGGGTTGAGCAGCGCGCACTGCGCCGCGCCTGATCGCCCTTACTGTTTACCGTTTGCCTGACGCCCGGCCATTGCAGGCCTGGGGCGGGAGTTCGTCATGACCTTTCAAAACCCGTTTGGCCAGCCGCTGCTGACCTTCCCCGAACTGGACAAGAGCCCGCTGAGCATCCGTGCCAAGGCCCTGGTGTTCATCGACCCGCGTTCGCAGCAGCTGCGCGAGGACCTTGAGCGCCTGGCGCCGCAACCTCTGCCGGTGCTGATCCGTGGCGAGACCGGTACCG
The DNA here is from genome assembly GCF_039673335.1 of Pseudomonas sp. TWI929. Taxonomy (NCBI): domain Bacteria; kingdom Pseudomonadati; phylum Pseudomonadota; class Gammaproteobacteria; order Pseudomonadales; family Pseudomonadaceae; genus Pseudomonas; species Pseudomonas sp. TWI929. The sequence goes on along the minus strand of NZ_JBDJLK010000007.1, from coordinate 98,394 downwards.
GCAAGGAGCTGCTGGCCCGGCAGATCCACCGTGCCAGCGACCGTGCTGGGCTGTTCGTGTCGGTCAACTGCGCGGCTATCAGCCCTACCTACGCCGATGCCGAGCTGTTCGGCTACAGCGCCGGCAGCCAGGGCGGCACGGCCAGCAGCCGCGCCGGCTGGTTCGGTTCTGCCAATGGCGGCACGCTGTACCTGGACGAGATCGCCGACTTGCCGCTGGCCATCCAGGGCAAGTTGCTAGCGGCCCTGGAAAACCGAGAGGTCACCCGAGTAGGTGCGCAGCAGCCACAGCCGGTGGATGTGCGGCTGGTGGCGGCTACCAGCATCGACCTGGCACGGGTGGTGCGCGCGGGGCGCTTCAACGAGCGGCTGTACCAGTACCTGCGCGAAGGTGCGCTGGAACTGCCACCGCTGCGCGAGCGGCCGGGCGATATCCTGCCGCTGGCCGAGTACTTTGTGGGTATCTACAGCGTGCGCCTGCAGCGCCCTGTGCCACTGGTCAGCGAAGCCGCGCAGCGGGTGCTCGAAGCCCACCCTTGGCCCGGCAACACCCGCGAACTGGAGAACGTCATCCACTTTGCCTTGCTGGTGAATGACGGCGCAGAGATCCAGCCGGAGGACCTCGACCTGCTCAACCCCGCGGGCTAGACATGGCTCATAAGCAAAGTGGCTGGTTGCGGTTGTTTTTGGAATAAGTAGCTAAGTAAAAGATATTGTTACGGAATAAAAAATCTAGGTATTGTCCGCCTCACGCCCACTGGTGAACCGGTTGGGCAGCCGATTCGCCATCGCCGATGGCCCAGATTCAGAACAAGGACCACCATGAAGAAGACCCTGCTGACCACTGCCCTGGCCGCTGCCCTGTCGTTCTCCGGCCTGGCCGCCGCCGCCGAGAAACTGGTGGTTGCTGCTACCCCGGTACCGCACGCCGAAATCCTCGAACTGATCAAGCCGACGCTGGCCAAGGAAGGCGTGGACCTGCAGATCAAGGTCTTCACCGACTACGTGCAGCCGAACGTGCAGGTGGACCAGAAGCGCCTGGACGCCAACTACTTCCAGACCCTGCCGTACCTGCAGAACTTCAATGAAGGCAAGGGCACCCACCTGGAAACCGTGGTTGGCGTGCACGTCGAACCGTTCGGTGGTTACTCGAAGAAGGTCAAGAGCCTGAGCGAGCTGAAAGAAGGCGCCAGCGTTGCCATCCCTAACGAAGGCAGCAACAGCGGCCGTGCCCTGCTGCTGCTGCAAAAGGCTGGCCTGATTACCCTGAAGGACCCGAAGAACGCCTTGGCCACGCCCAAGGACATCGCCGAGAACCCGAAGAAGCTGAAGTTCCGCGAGCTTGAATCGGCCATGCTGCCGCGTGTGCTGGACCAGGTTGACCTGGACATGATCAACACCAACTACGCCCTGGAAGCTGGCCTGAACCCGGCCAAGGATGCGCTGGTGATCGAAGGTGCCGATTCGCCGTATGTGAACTTCCTGGTTGCCCGCCCGGACAACAAGGACAGCGAAGCGATCCAGAAACTGGCCAAGGCGCTGACCAGCCCGGAAGTTAAAGAGTTCATCGCCAAGAAGTACCAGGGTGCGGTGCTGCCGGCGTTCTGATGCGCTTGCAGTGATTTGATTCTGGGGCTGCGCAGCAGCCCCGGCAATCTCAAAGGTTACGCGGTAGCCAGCTCAGCAAGAACTCATTCACCACCCGCGGGTTCTCCAGGCTGGAGATATGCCCCGCAAACGGAATCTGCGCTGCCAGGCAGTTGATCAGTTGTGCCATCGCGTTGGACTCTTCCGGCGGCCGAGGGATGTCCTGGTCGCCGCACATCACGATGGTGCGCTCGCCTGGCAAGCCCGCGAGCCTGTCCAGCAGGTCGGGCCGCCCGAAAATGATGCGGCCCATGGGGTCCAGGCTGTTGCGGATGGTTTCGGCGCTGGTTGCTTTCAGCGCTGCACGGAACTGATCACGAACCTCTGGCACTGTCTGCCCACCGGCATGGAAGAATATCGGCACAATGATGTCGAGCAGGGCGTCGCTGAACTCCCCGGCGGCGCTGGCTGCATCCAGCAGGGCAAAATACTTTTGCCGGGTGGCTTCAGGTTCGGCACCGAGGTAGGTGTCCATCAAGACCAGGCGGTCGAAGCGCTCAGGGTGCTCGCTGGCCAATGGCGCTCCCCACATGCCGCCGACCGACAAACCCACCAGGTGGCATTTGCCGATATCCAGCTTGTCGAGCAACGCCAGGTGCTGGCGAACCAGGTCAGCCATGCCCTTGGTGCTGGCCGGCGGGGCGTCGGAGCCGCCGTGGCCCCACAACTCGGGCACGATCACGCGAAAATGTTGCGACAGCGCGTCGATCTGCGGCTGCCACATGGCGGCAGACCACAGGTAGCTGTGGCCAAGCAGCACCGGGAAGCCTTCGCCCTGGTCGATGTAGCTCATACGGGCGCCGTCGATCTCGATGAAGTTTCTTTGCATGAATCAATTCTCGCCTGAAAGGAACTGCAGGCTATCGGGCATGCGCCGGTCTTGTGCAGTTCAAGTATGTGTTCATTGGCCTGGTACAAGCCTGAGTGTGCTCTGCGCCGGGATCACCCCCATCTGCGCCTTCTGGTACTGCCCTTGCACGTACCCCTCGGCCTGATCCGAGTAATGCCGATCAAATGGCACGCCACTCTGACCGACCGGGTTGCTGGTCAGCGCCTGCCCGGCATCGGCAAAGTCGATCAACCGTCGCGTCGACGGCCCATAGGTCACCGGCCAGGGCGCCGGGCCGATCTTCGCCGACAGGTTGTTCGGTACCTCGTGGGTACCAGGCGCCGCAAACGGCCCCACGTTGAACAGCAGGTTCAGCGGCTTTTTCACCCCAAGCGGATGGTTATGGGTCAGGGTGTGGGCCTTGCCCCACTGCCAGCTGGCTGGGTCGTTGCCCAGGGTGTCGCGCAGGTGCTTCAAGCTGTTCTGCCAGGCCATGCGTACGATGGCGGTACGGTCGGTACGCTGGTTGCCACCGCGGGTGTTCCACCAGGGTGAATTGGCATTCGCTGCCAGGCGCGGCAAGGCGGCATCGATGGCACGGGTGCTGATCAGCACCGGGAACCAGGTGTCGCCCAGTTCGTCATGCAGCGCCGCGAACGCCAGTTCGTAAAGGAACTGATTGAACAGCGTGGCGCTGGTCGAGTCCAGCGGGTAGTCGCCAGCCCAGGCCGCCAGTTGCTCGACCAGTTCCTTTTCTTCGTCACCTTCGGCCACCGCGCGCAGGGTTGCCAGCAGCGGGGCGAGGGTGCGCGGGCCGTGGTCGCTGGCAGTGTCCAGCTGCAGTGCCTGGCTGTTCTGGGTGTCCCACTTCACCTCTGGGTTGGCCAGGTGGCGGTCGAGCTGGCGGCCCCGGTCAGGCAGGTTGTAGTAACCCGGTATCGGCACTGTAGCTGGCGGCTGGTAGTTGGCCGAGACGATATAGCCACGCGCCGGGTTCTCCTGCTGCGGGTTGACGCTGAACGGGTAGAAACCGAGCTTGTCGGCCTGCGCGCTGGTACCGTCGAGGATGAACGCCGGGTCGACGCCGTCGGGGCGGATCGGCAGCTTCGCTGCGGCCCACCAGCCGATATCACCACGGGCGTTGGCCCAGACAAAGTTCAGCCCCGGCGCTTGGACCTTGGCCGCGGCTTCGCGCATCTTGCCCAAGGTGTCGGCGCGGTTGAGCTGGTAGAAGCCATCGAGAATCGGGTTTTCGGTTTCAAGGAACGCCCACCACATGGCGATTGGCGTAGGCCCTGCAGTGGCGCCCAGCACATCGTTGACGATCGGCCCATGGGGCGAGCGGCGCAGGCTGAGGGTGACCGGCTGCTCGCCCTTGACGGCAATTGTCTGCTCGGTCTTTTCCAGCGCCTGCCATTTGCCATCGACCATGACCTGGTTGGCGTCGGCCGGGTTGGTGCGTTCGGCGATCAGGTCGACGTCATCGTTCTGGAACATGGTCAGGCTCCAGCCGAAATCGCGGTTGTGGCCGAGCATGGCGAACGGGTTGAGCGCCTGGAAGTAGCCATACAGGTTGAAGCCTGGCGCCGACAGCTCGGCCTCGTACCACACCGCCGGCAGCGCGAAACCGATGTGCGGGTCGCCGGCCAGCAGCGGCTTGCCACTGCGGGTGCGGCTACCCGCGACTGCCCAGGCGTTGCTGCCTTCGAACTGCGGGATGCCGGCGTCGCCCAGCGCCTCATGGCTGAGGCGGGCGAGGGACTCCAGGCTTTGCCAGTCGGCTGCGGCCAGAGGTGTGCCCAGCGCGCCCTCGGGCTGCCAGCCAAGGTCGAAGATGTTCAGGTAGTCAGGGCCTAGCTGGTCGCGGATGTAAGTCAGCGCCGGTTCGGTGCGGAACGCGGCGGCAAAACTGTAGGCCAGGTAGCCGGCGATGCTCAGGGTGTCTTCGGCGGTGAACGGGCGTGGGGTGATGCCGAGCAGGTCGAACTCCATGGGCTTGGGGTGGCTGGCCTGCCAGCTGTTCACACCGTCAAGGTAGGCCTGCAGGGCCTGCCAGGCAGGTGACTGGTGGTCCTGTCGCTTGGCCATCAGCGCAGCCTGCTCGCGAATACGCAGGCTGCGGAACAGGGTGTCGGTGGGCAGCAGCTTGTCGCCCAGCACCTCGGCCAGCTCGCCACGGGCCAGGCGGCGCAGGATCTCCATCTGGAACAATCGGTCCTGGGCATGCACGTAACCGAGGGCGCGGTACAGGTCTGGCTCGCTCTGCGCCTGCAAGTGCGGCACGCCGCGGGCGTCGTAGCGCACGCTGACCGGTGCCTGCAGGCCAGCCATGGCCACCTCGCCCGCGCGTTGCGGCAGCTTGCCCTGCACGTACCAGTAACCGGCGCCGGCGGCCACGGCAACCACCACGGCCAACAGGGTCAGGCTGCGCTTCATGGGGACTCCTTGTGCATTCGTCATCCGGCCCAAGGACAATAGCAGCCCACCGCCAGTGTGTTGAAGGCGGTGACCTGGCGACCGTCGAGCAAGGCCTTGAGGATGGGCTCGATGAAGCTGTTGCTGGCATTGCACACTGCGCCCTCGCTGTAGGGGCCGAAGTAGGCGAGGTGCCCTTGCCGGTCCCAGATGGCCACGGCTGGGGAGGCGGGCAGGTGTTCGCTGCCGGGCAGGCTGGCCAGTGGCTGGAGGGCGTTGAGGTTGGCCGGCAACTGGCCGTGGCTGCCGGGCTTTTGCAGCACATGGAAGCTCACGCCCTTGTTGGCGAACTGGCTGACCAGGTCGCCCAGGTGCTGCTGGTTGCCGACATTGCACGGGCAGGCCGGGTCCCAGAAGTGCACCACGCGGATCGGGCCGGGGCCGGCCAGCTCTGGGGGCAGTTGCAGTTGGCTGCCGTCGAATAGGGTGGCCTGGTTGTCGAACGGGCGCTGGTAGCGGGCCTGGAAGGTGGTATAGGCCTGCCAGACCAGAGCTGCGCAGAGCAGCAGGGCGAAAACGACGGCTATCTGTTTGACGATCTTGTTATTCATGAGGAGACGCGGGCCCTTTGTGGGAGCGGCCTTGCGTCGCGAAAGGACCGCGCAGCGGTCCCGGCAATTTCTGCGGCGAAGCTGAAAGCCGGGGGCCTCTTTGCGGCCCTATCGCGACGCAAGGCCGCTCCCACAATTAGATCGGTACTGATTGAACGATGTGAGCAAGCTTGCCACGGCGCCGGCCAGAGCTGAAGATTCCAGATCAATACTTGCTTCAATGTGGATGTACCCGATGCCCGCTGCCTTTCACCCCGACCACCTGCGCACCAGCCTCGCGCCGTTGAGCGCTCGCCAGCCGCTGTCGGCGCAGGCGCAGGACTACCAGCGCTTCTATGGCCTGAACCTGCCGGCACACAGCTGGCTGGGTGGCTTTCAGGCGGCGGGGTTCGACCTGGTCGGGCAGGCCTGGCTACCCGAGCAGCCAAGCGCGACGCTGTTCCTGCTGCACGGCTATTACGACCACATGGGCCTGTACCGGCATGTGATCGATTGGGCGCTCAAGCAGGGTTTCGCGGTGATCAGCTGCGACTTGCCCGGCCATGGCCTGTCCAGCGGCGAGCGGGCCAACATCAGTGATTTCGCGGTGTACCAGCAGGTGCTGGAGGCTTTGTTCGAACAGGCGCGCACGCTGCAACTGCCGCGCCCATGGCACCTGTGCGGGCAGAGCACCGGCGGTGCGATTGCCGTGGACCACCTGCTGCACCAGGGTGTGCGCAGCCCCATCGATGGCCAGGTCATCCTCTTGGCACCGTTGGTGCGGCCACGCTCCTGGCGCTGGTCGAAGTTCAGCTATCGCGTGCTGCGCCACTTCGTCAACGGCATTGAACGGCGCTTCAGCGAGAACACCAATGACCCGGCCTTCCTGCCGTTTCTCGAAGCCGACCCGCTGCAACCACGCCAGCTGCCGACCGCCTGGGTAGGCGCATTGATCGCCTGGGTCAAGCGCATCGAGGCCGCGCCGCGCAGTACGCGGCAGCCGTTGATCGTGCAGGGGGAGGCCGATGGCACTGTGGACTGGCCCCATAACCTGGAAGTGCTCAAGGCCAAGTTCGCCGAGCCGCAGATCCTGATGCTGCCCGAGGCGCGCCACCACCTGGCGAACGAGCTGCCGGGCATTCGCCAGCGCTACTTCGACTTCATCGACCAGCGCCTGGGCTGATTACTTAAGGTCGTTGCTGCTCTGGCCAACCGCCAGGCCGGCGCGGACGGCGGCCAGTGCGGCCTGGTAGTACGCCTTGCCTTCGGGCGACTCGGCAAAGGTGGCGAACTCTTCCAGTTCGGCGTCGGACAGGTCGCGGTAGACGTACAGCAAGGTGTTGTTGAGATCTTCGCCAATCTGGCCCATCAAGCGCTGGCGCTGGCCATCGAGCAGGCCTTGGGCCTGGCCGCCGCCGAACAGGCCGGGGATCATCGAGCTGAGGCTGTCGGCCGCCACGCCGGCAATGGCCAGGCTGACTTCGGCACCGGCTTCGCGTGCCGGCAAGGCCTGGGCCAGGTGGCCGATGATCAGCAGGCGGTCATCGCTGGCCTGGATCTTCGGCAGGCCCTTGGCGTTTTTGGCCAGTTCGTCCTTGCGCGTGGCCTTGAGTTCGGCCGCAACCACTTTGCGCCCCAGTGGCGACTGGAAAAACGCCAGGGCCGGTGCCGGGTTGGCCAGGCTGGCGCGCAGCTTTGCCTGGGCACGGCGGTCCACCGCCTGGGCCTGGAAGCGCTGGTTGCTGTTGTTGACCAGCGCCTGGTACACGGCGGGCGGCAAACTGTTGCGGTAGCGCGCCTGGGCGGCGGTCAGGGCATCGTTGAAGTGGGCGCGCTGGTCGGGCCAGCCGGCGGCCTTGTACAGTTGATCCAGGTTGTCTGCCCAGACAGGCATGGTGCAGATCATCAGCAGAATCAGGGAAAACAGACGGCGCATTCAGGACTCCTGTCGGCAGGTGGCTATTGTCCTTGGCCCGGCGCCGGTTTGTCGAGATATCCGCGTGTTTCTCGGCCAAGTGGCGCTGTGCGCCGACAGGGCGAATGGATATGATGCGCGCCATGCACACTTCCCCCGAAAACCCGATGCTTGCGGCCGTCGTCGACGATCTGGCCACCCATGGCTGGTCCCAGCAGGCGCTGTTTCTGCCTGCCGACCTGGTGCGCGCGCTGGCGGCCGAATGCCGGCGCCGTGATGCCGAAGGCGAACTCAACCCCGCGGGGGTTGGGCGCGGTGATGCCCAGGAAGTACGCGAGGCCATTCGCGGCGACCAGATCCAGTGGATCGACCCTGGCCAGGCCGCGGCCTGCGATCAGTACCTGGCAGCCATGGACCAGTTGCGGCTGACCATCAACCAGGGCCTGTTCCTCGGCCTGGAAGACTTCGAGTGCCATTTTGCCCTGTACCCACCCGGGGCGTTCTATCGCCGGCATTTGGACCGCTTCCGCGACGATGACCGGCGCATGGTGTCGGCGGTGCTTTATCTCAATGAAGGCTGGCAGCCGCAAGATGGTGGGCAATTGCGCATGTTCCTGGCGGACGGTGTCGAGCACGATGTCGAGCCTGTAGCGGGCTGCCTGGTGGTGTTCCTGTCGGGCGAAGTGCCCCACGAAGTGCTGCCGGCCGGGCGTGAGCGGCTGTCGTTGACTGGCTGGTTCCGGCGCCGTGGCAATGACCCGTTCTGACCTGCCCAAGGTGCTGGTCAGCGCCTGCCTGCTGGGGCAACCGGTGCGCTATGACGGCCGGGCCAGCGGCCACCCCGACCTGCTGCAGCAGTGGCAGGCCGAAGGGCGTGTGGTGCCGTTGTGCCCGGAGGTAGCCGGTGGCTTGCCGACCCCGCGCCCGCCAGCGGAGATACCGGGCGGGCAGGGTGGTGCGGTGCTTGACGGTGATGCACAGGTACTGACGGTGACGGGCGAGGATGTCAGCGCCGCGTTTCTGGCCGGGGCGCAGTTGGCGCTGGATCTGGTGCGCCGGCATGGCATTGGCGTGGCGGTGCTGAAGTCGGGCAGCCCTTCGTGTGGCAACCGCGTGACCTATGACGGCACGTTCAGTGGCGTGAAGGTGGCGGGGGAAGGGGTGACCACGGCATTACTGCGGCGGGCCGGGGTGCAGGTGTTCAGCGAGTTGGAGCTGGATCAGGCGGAACAGGCGCTGGCTGGGCTTTCAGCTTAAGCCTGTACCGGCCCTTTCGCGGGTTCACCCGCGAAAGGGCCGTTGCAGGCAATAAAGAACTTACTGCCCGGTCGCAGTTTCCTGCACACCTTTGAACCACTTCTGCTCAAGCTCGGCAGTCCGGCCACGGTCTTGCAGCCGCTGCAACGCATTGTTCACTGCGCTCTCGAAAGCCGGGTTGTCCTTCTGGAACGGGATCACCAGCTTCTTTTCACCAAATGGCAGGCTCACATCGAGCGGGCCGTCGCCCTTGAGCGATTCGTTGGAGGGGGTAAGTGCGATGTCGTATTTGCCACTTTCGACACCGGGCAATACCTCGGCTGCGGGGACTTCGACGAACTCGGCGCGCAAGTCCAGCTCCCGGGCCAGGTCCTGGCCAAACTCGATGTCGAAACCGGTCAGGTGGTCGTCCTGCTTGAAGGCGTACGGCTGGTTGTCGGCTTGCACGGCAATACGCAGTTCGCCCCGGTCGGCAATTTCGTCTATCAGCTCGGCTTGAGCGAAAGGCGTGATCAGTACTGCCAGCAGTACCCCTATGGTCGAACGCATGAAAGCCCCTTTTCTCTTTGGCAGATGAATTACTTTCGCCACGGCTTTCTTCCTCGCCGTGGTCGAGCGCAGCCTATGACCTTGAAGGCCCGGCATTGTTTAACCCGGATTGAAATATTTATGTCAGGTGATGTTGAACACCTGGGCGCACATTTCAACTAAGGTGAACTACCGCCGCCGTTGGATTATAGGTGGCGGTCAATAAGTGAATCACAGGAGAAGTGAATGAACAGCCTATTTTCGCGTGCTGCCGTTGCCGGTCTGCTGATGGGAGCGTCGGTGTTTGCCAGTGCCGCTGATGCCCTGAAGAGCCAGGAGCCGCCCAAGGAGGCCAAGGTCTTCATCGTTTCCCCCGCCGATGGTGCCACGGTCGACAAGACCTTCACCGTCAAGTTCGGCATCGAAGGCATGGAACTCAAGCCTGCGGGTGACCAGACCCCGCACACCGGGCACCACCATCTGCTGGTGGATGTAGACAAAGAGCCAGTGGCCGATATGGCACTGCCAAGCAGCCTGATGCCAGAGGCCGGTACCGCACTGCCGGCGGGCCCGCAGGTGCTGCACTTCGGCAAGGCGCAGACCGAAACCAGCATTACACTGACCCCGGGCAAGCACACCCTGCAGTTGGTGCTGGGTGACCAGTATCACGTGCCGTTCAAGCCGAGCGTTGAGTCGAAGAAGATCACGGTTGAAGTGAAGTAAAAAAGCGGGGGCGCTTTGCGCCCCTTTCGCGACACAAGGCCTGCAAGGCAGGCCCGATGATCTGGCAGGAAAACAAAAAAGGGAGGCCACCAGGGCCTCCCTTTTTCATGCGGCAAGCAAACTTAGAACAGTACGCGGGAACGGATGGTGCCCTTGACCTGTTGCAGTTTTTCTTGCGCCAGGTCGGAGTACTCGGCGTCAACGTCGATCACCACGTAACCGACTTTCTCGTTGGTCTGCAGGAACTGACCGGAGATGTTGATGCCGTTCTCGGCGAAGACCTTGTTGATCTCGCTGAGCACGCCCGGGATGTTTTCGTGGATGTGCAGCAGGCGGTGCTTGCCTGGGTGCGCCGGCAGGGCCACTTCCGGGAAGTTGACCGAAGATACCGAGGTACCGTTATCGCTGTACTTGACCAGCTTCTCGGCCACTTCCAGGCCGATGTTGGCCTGGGCTTCGGCGGTGGAACCACCGATGTGCGGGGTCAGGATCACGTTGTCCAGGCCGCGCAGCGGGCTTTCGAACTCTTCGTCGTTGGAGCGCGGCTCGACCGGGAACACGTCGATGGCGGCGCCGATCAGGTGCTTGTCCTTGATGGCAGCAGCCAGGTGGTCCAGTTCGACCACGGTGCCACGGGCGGCGTTGATCAGGATCGAGCCCTTCTTCATCGCGCGGATTTCCTTCTCGCCGATCATCCACTGGGTGGACGGCAGCTCAGGCACGTGCAGCGAAACGATGTCGGCCAGGCCCAGCAGCTCGTTGAGGCTGGTGACCTGCACCGCGTTGCCCAGTGGCAGCTTGGTCAGCGGGTCGAAGAAATACACCTGCATGCCCAGGTTCTCGGCCAGGACCGACAGCTGGGTACCGATCGAGCCGTAGCCGACGATGCCCAGCTTCTTGCCGCGGATCTCGAACGAGTTGGCCGCGCTCTTGATCCAGCCACCACGGTGGCAGGAAGCGTTCTTCTCAGGGATGCCGCGCAGCAGCAGGATGGCTTCGGCCAGTACCAGCTCGGCTACCGAGCGGGTGTTGGAGTACGGCGCGTTGAATACGGCGATACCGCGCTCGCGGGCAGCTTCCAGGTCAACCTGGTTGGTGCCGATGCAGAAGCAGCCAACGGCGACCAGTTTCTTGGCGCAGTCGAAGATCTCTTCGGTGAGCTGGGTGCGCGAACGGATGCCGATGAAGTGGGCATCGGCGATCTTTTCCTTCAGCTCGGCTTCCGGCAACGAACCAGTGAGGTATTCGATGTTGGTGTAGCCGGCGGCCTTGAGGGTATCGACCGCGTTCTGGTGCACACCTTCAAGAAGAAGGAACCGGATCTTGCTCTTGTCGAGAGAAGTCTTGCTCATCTGCGTAAACCTGTATCCCGGAGAAAAAATGGCGAGGGGTGATGCTAGGCGCGGGGGCAGCCTTAGCATGAACAGCGGGAGGGCTATGCTAGCATACGCGACACAATCTGAGCTTATCCCGACAGGTGAAGAGTGCTCAGGGTGACTATGAATAAGTCGAGAGTTCCAGCGATGACCCACCCCGCTGCTATTGAAGAACTGATGACCCTTGTCGACCCTGGCAAGGTCCTGACCGACGCGGCTTCCCTCGAGGCCTATGGCAAGGACTGGACCAAGCATTACCCCCCCCGCGCCCAGCGCTATCGTGTTCCCCAAGACGGTAGAACAGGTGCAGGCCATTGTACGCTGGGCCAATGTGCACAAGGTGGCGCTGGTGCCGTCTGGCGGACGCACCGGGCTTTCCGCCGGTGCCGTAGCGGCCAACGGCGAGGTTGTGGTCGCCTTCGACTACATGAACCAGATTCTAGACTTCAATGCCTTCGACCGCACCGTGGTCTGCCAGCCTGGGGTAATCACCCGCCAGTTGCAAAGCTATGCCGAAGAGCAAGGCCTGTATTACCCGGTGGACTTCGCTTCCAGCGGCTCCAGCCAGATAGGCGGCAATATCGGCACCAATGCTGGTGGGATCAAGGTGATTCGCTACGGCATGACCCGTAACTGGGTGGCCGGGCTGAAAGTGGTTACCGGCAAGGGCGAACTGCTGGAGCTCAATAAAGACCTGATCAAGAACGCCACCGGCTACGACCTGCGCCAGTTGTTCATCGGCGCCGAAGGTACGCTGGGCTTCGTGGTCGAGGCCACCATGCGTCTGGACCGCGCTCCGCGCAACCTCACCGCCATGGTGCTGGGTACGCCGGACTTCGACTCGATCATGCCGGTGCTGCACGCCTTCCAGGGCAAGCTGGACCTGACCGCCTTCGAGTTCTTCTCCGACAAGGGCCTGGCCAAGATCCTGGCGCGCGGCGATGTGCCGGCACCGTTCGAAACCGACTGCCCGTTCTATGCATTGCTGGAGTTCGAGGCCAGTACTGAAGAGGTGGCCAACGAAGCCTTGGCCACCTTCGAGCACTGCGTCGAGCAGGGCTGGGTGCTGGACGGGGTGATGAGCCAGAGCGAAACCCAGCTGAAAAACCTGTGGAAGCTGCGCGAGTACCTGTCGGAAACCATCTCGCACTGGACCCCGTACAAGAACGACGTTTCCGTTACGGTCTCGAAAGTGCCGGCGTTCCTGCGCGATATCGATGCCATCGTCGCTGAGCATTACCCGGATTATGAAGTGGTGTGGTACGGCCATATCGGCGACGGCAACCTGCACCTGAACATCCTCAAGCCCGAGCACATGAGCAAGGACGAGTTCTTCGCCTCGTGCACCAAGGTCAACAAGTGGGTGTTCGAGATCGTCAAGCGCTACAACGGCTCGATCTCTGCCGAACATGGCGTGGGCATGACCAAGCGCGACTACCTGGGCTACAGCCGCTCGCCGGAAGAAATCGCTTGCATGAAGGCAATCAAGGCCGTGTTCGACCCTAACGGCATCATGAATCCGGGTAAGATCTTTTCTCCTGAATAAAAAGCAGTATCCAGAGGAGTCGGCCATGAGTTACCAGCACCAGTACGTAGACGGCACGCGCATTCACTTCCCGCTGGGCAAGGTGGTGTGCATTGGCCGTAACTATGCCGAGCATGCCAAGGAACTGGACAACCCTATACCCACCGAGCCGCTGCTGTTCATCAAACCGGGCAGCTGCGTGGTGCCGGCCGAAGGTGGCTTCAAGATCCCGGCCGAGCGTGGCTCGGTGCACTATGAGGCGGAAATTGCCGTGTTGCTGGGCAAGCCGCTGTCGACCCATCCGACCGAGGAAGAGGTGCTGGACGCCATTTCCGGTTATGCCCCGGCGCTGGACCTGACCTTGCGCGATGTGCAAGCCAAGCTGAAAGAGAAAGGCCTGCCGTGGGAGCTGGCCAAGTGCTTTGACGGCGCCTGCGTACTGCCGCCATTCGTGTCGGCCGGCAGCTTCGAGGATGTAACCGACATCCCGGTGCGCCTGACCGTCAACGGCGAAGTACGCCAGGATGGCAACAGCGCGATGATGCTCAACCCGATCGTGCCGATGATCCAGCACATGGCGGCGCATTTCTCGCTGCAGCCGGGGGATGTGATCCTCACGGGTACCCCGGCAGGTGTGGGGCCGTTCAATGTCGGTGACGAACTGGTGCTGGAACTGCCGGGTGTGAGCCGCTTCGAAAGCCGGGTGCTCTGAGCTGAACCCGCGTCGCCTTCTTCGCGGGTGAACCCGTTCCCACAGGTTTTGCGTCATCCTCAAGGGCGACGCTGTACCTGTGGGAGCGGGTTTACCCGCGAAGAGGCCGGGCCTGTTTACCGATTTTTCACACCCAATCCGGATAATGCGCGGACCTACGCCCATTTCCCCAGGACCCACGCATGCCATCACCCTCCAGCGCCCCGGTAACCCCCAAGCGTCGTTTCTACCTGCGCTGGCCCTTCGGCCTGGCCGTGGCCGCGGTGATCGGCTATGGCGTGGCCGTGGCCATGCACTGGGATGACCGCGGCGCGCTATGGGTCAAGGAAAGCTTCGAAAGCACCGCCGAACGCAGCGAAAGCGTGTGGCTGCCGGACTACCAGGTCGACATCGATGCCAAGCCGCTGCCGGGCATGGACGATGACGAAGCCTCGGACGTGAGCTTCAACCCGCGTACCCGTACCCTGTTCGCGATCATGGGCAAGAACCCGACCCTGGTAGAGCTGAGCCTGGATGGCGACGTGCTGCGCAAGATCCCGCTCAACGGCTGGAGCAACCCGGAAGGCGTCGCCGTGCTGGAAGACGACTACCTGGCGATCACTGACGAGCGCCTGCACGACCTGACCGTGGTCAAGGTGGATGCGCAGACCACAGTATTGAACCATGATGACTTCCAGAGCCACGACCTGGGCCCGTCGGTGAAGAGCAACAAAGGCTTCGAGGGCTTGGCCTGGGACCCGCTGCGCCAGCGCCTGGTCATCGGCGAGGAGCGCCCGCCCAAGCTGTACACCTGGAACACCGATGGGCGCAGCCCGCTCAAGGGCGAAAAACAGCCATTGCCCAGCGATGAGCTGGACCTGCGCAACCTCTCGGCACTGGGCGTAGACCCGCGCACCGGCCACCTGCTGGCGCTGTCGGCCGACTCCAACATGCTGCTGGAGCTGGACGAGCAAGGCCAACAGGTCAGCTTCATGACCCTGCTCGGCGGTTTCAACGGCCTGCAGGACACCATTCCGCGTGCCGAAGGGGTGGCCATGGACGACAAGGGCAACCTGTACATGGTCAGTGAACCGGCGCTGTTCTATCGCTTCAAGAAGAACTGACAGCATTATCAGACTTGCCTGACGCTGGCGTTAAGCTTTGCTTCAGCCGTTAATGGTTAGATTCGCCATCCCTGTGTCGAGTCTGCCTTCATGCGCCGTATTGTTCGCCTGTTCCTTGTCATGGCCGTTGCCGGCCTGTTCCTGCTTGGCTGGGCCGGGCAGGAGTTCCGCCTGTTCGAACGTGGCTGGTTCAACCTCAAGAGCTGGTGGCAGCCCGCCGAGCAGAGCATGGGCCTGGACCGCTACCGGGTGGTGGTGGAGGCGCAGCCGGTCGAAGGGCTGGATGATGACCTTTCGGCGCTGACCTACGACCCCGACCGCAAAACCCTGTTCACCGTCACCAATGCCCGCTCGGAGCTGATTGAGCTGTCGCTGGACGGGCGCATCCTGCGCCGGGTGCCGCTGACCGGCTTCGGCGACCCGGAGGCGGTGGAGTACGTCGGGCCCAACAGCTATGTGATCACCGACGAACGTCAGCAGCGGCTGATCCGCGTGCGCCTGGACGACGACACGTTGTTCCTCGATGCCGGTGATGCCGAGCAGCTCAGCCTGGGCATTGGCCTGAACGGCAACAAGGGCTTCGAGGGGCTGGCCTACGATTCGGCGGGCAAGCGCCTGTTCGTGGCCAAGGAGCGTGACCCGATGCTGATCTACGAGGTGCACGGTTTCCCGCATGACAACCCGGAAAAGCCCTACGCCGTGCATGTGGTGCAGGACCGCAAGCGCGATTCACGGCTGTTTGTGCGGGACCTGTCGAGTTTGCAGTTCGATGAGCGCAGCGGGCATTTGCTGGCGCTGTCGGACGAGTCGCGGCTGGTGCTGGAGCTGGATGTCGAGGGCCGGCCGCTGAGTACCTTGTCGTTGCGCAAGGGTTTCCAGGGGTTGCAGGCGACGGTGCCGCAGGCGGAGGGGATAGCGATGGACGAGGCGGGGACCATTTACCTGGTCAGTGAGCCGAACCTGTTCTATGTGTTCAAGCAGCCTGCTGATTGAACAATTGGGGCTGCTTTGCAGCCCATCGCGACACAAGGCCGCTCCTACAGGAGATCGCATACCCCTGTAGGAGCGGCCTTGTGTCGCGAAACGAGGGCAAAGCCCTCGCCGAAGGTTACTCGGCCTTCAGGCTCTTCACACCTTCAGCGGTACCCAGAAGCAGCAAATCCGCCGGCCGTGCGGCGAACAGGCCGTTGGTCACCACGCCAACGATGGCGTTGATCTGCGCTTCCAGCTCCACCGGGTTGGTGATCTGCAGGTTGTGCACGTCGAGGATCACGTTGCCGTTGTCGGTCACCACGCCCTCGCGGTACACCGGGTCTCCGCCCAGCTTGACCAGCTGGCGCGCCACGTGGCTGCGGGCCATCGGGATCACCTCGACGGGCAGCGGGAAGGCGCCCAGCACCGGCACCAGCTTGCTGCCGTCGGCGATGCAGATGAAGGTCTTGGCCACGGCCGCGACGATCTTCTCGCGGGTCAGGGCTGCGCCGCCGCCCTTGATCAGGTTCAGGTGCGCGTCGCTCTCGTCGGCGCCGTCCACGTAGAACTCCAGCTCGCTGACGCTGTTCAGCTCGTAGACCGGGATGCCATGGCCCTTCAGACGCTGGGCGGTGGCTTCGGAGCTGGCGACGGCGCCGTCGAAGGCGGTCTTGTGCTGAGCCAGGGCGTCGATGAAGAAGTTGGCGGTCGAACCGGTACCGACGCCGACAACGCTCTTTTCATCCAGCTTGGGCAGAATGAAGTCGACAGCGGCCTGGGCGACGGCCTGTTTGAGTTGGTCCTGGGTCATGCGGGCTCCGAGAGGGGCAGGGCGGTTTTGAAAAGAGCCTAGTATAACGGCTCGCACGGCTTTGCTGTGGTCGCCCGACGTAGCGCTGGGGTAGACTTCCAGCCCTTGTCCCGCGGCCCAGTGATGCTTTCCAGATGCTCGAACAGTACGTCAAGAAGATCCTCACCTCGCGCGTCTATGACGTTGCCGTCGAAACCCCGCTGCAGAGCGCCGGGCAGCTGAGCAAGCGCCTGGGCAACCAGATTCTGCTCAAGCGGGAAGACCTGCAGCCGGTGTTCTCGTTCAAGATCCGCGGGGCCTATAACAAACTGGCGCAGCTGACCCCGGAAGAACTGGCCCGTGGCGTGGTTACCGCCTCGGCCGGCAACCACGCCCAGGGCCTGGCCCTGGCCGCGCGCGAAATGGGCATCAAGGCCACCATCGTGATGCCCAAGACCACCCCGGAAATCAAGGTCGAAGGCGTGCGTTCGCGCGGTGGCAAGGTGGTGCTGCATGGCGACTCGTTCCCCGAGGCGCTGGCCTATTCGCTGAAACTGGTCGATGAAAAGGGCTTCGTCTACGTCCACCCCTATGACGACCCGCACACCATCGCCGGGCAGGGCACCGTGGCCATGGAAATCCTGCGCCAGCACCCTGGCCAACTGGACGCGATCTTCGTGCCGGTGGGCGGTGGCGGCCTGATTGCCGGCATTGCCGCCTACGTGAAGTACCTGCGCCCGGAAATCAAGGTCATCGGCGTCGAGCCGGACGACTCCAACTGCCTGCAAGCGGCTATGGCCGCTGGTGAGCGCGTGGTGCTGCCGCAGGTAGGGCTGTTCGCCGACGGCGTGGCGGTGGCGCAGATCGGCCAGCACACCTTCGATATCTGCCGCCACCATGTGGATGAGGTGGTGACCGTCAGCACCGACGAAATCTGTGCGGCGATCAAGGATATCTACGACGATACCCGCTCGATCACCGAACCTGCTGGCGCCTTGGGTGTGGCGGGCATCAAGAAGTACGTTGAGTTGTACGGTGTGACCGGCCAGACCCTGGTGGCCATCGATTCCGGCGCCAACGTCAACTTCGACCGCCTGCGCCATGTGGCCGAGCGTGCCGAGTTGGGTGAAAAGCGCGAAGCGATCATCGCCGTGACCATCCCCGAGCGCCCAGGCAGCTTCAAGGCCTTCTGCGAGGCCATTGGCAAGCGCCAGATCACTGAATTCAACTACCGCAAGCACACCTCCGACGAGGCGCATATCTTCGTCGGCGTGCAGACCCACCCGGAAAACGACCCGCGGGCGGCGCTGGTACAGCATCTGACCGAGCAGGGCTTCCCGGTTACCGACCTGACCGACAACGAGCTGGCCAAGCTGCACATTCGCCATATGGTCGGCGGCCATTCGGCCGGTGCCAGCGACGAAATGGTGCTGCGCTTCGAATTCCCCGAGCGGCCGGGGGCCTTGTTCAACTTCCTCAACAAGCTGGGTGGGCGCTGGAACATCTCGATGTTCCATTACCGTAACCATGGTGCTGCGGACGGGCGTGTGGTGGCCGGGTTGCAGGTGCCTGAGGACGAGCGCCATCTGGTGCCGGCGGCGCTGGCCAAGATCGGTTACCCGTATTGGGACGAGACCGAGAACCCGGCTTACAAGCTGTTCCTGGGCTGAGCGGCTAAGCTGGGCTGATGGCCTATTCGCGGGCAAGCCCGCGAAGAAGCCTGCACAAAATGGCTTGCTCAAGGACACAGTGACATGGAACACCTGACCACCCTGAAAACCCTGCACATCATCGCTACTGCCTTGCTGCTGCTGGGCGCCCTGGGCCTGGCGATCTGGACGGTGCGCGCCCGCCGCCAGGGCGATGCCCAGGCCTATGCCAAGCTGCTGCGCCGGCCGCTGGTGTTCGTCTGGCTGGTGATGGGCCTGTGCCTGGTGAGCATGCCGTTCACCGGCTGGTGGCTGGTGCACCTGGTGGGCTGGCCTTTGGGGCAGACCTGGGTGCTGGCCTCCAGCGTCATCTATACGTTCGGCGCGTTTGCCGTGTGGTGGCTGCTGGTAAGGCTGAACCGGCTGCGCAAGGCTGAGGTGGTGGGGTTGCGCTTTACCCTGGCGCTGGCGGTGTTCAGCGGGGTTTGCTTCCTGTCGATTGCCGGGTTGATGGGGGCAAAGCCAGTCTGACAGTCCGAGTTGCCTGTGCCGCCCCTTTCGCGGGTAAACCCGCTCCCACAGGTACTGCAAAGGGTTTGATACCTGTGGTGATCCCTATGGGAGCGGGTTTACCCGCGAAGAGGCCGGCACAGCAAAACCTCAAGCCCTCAGCGAAACCACCGGCCACCCACACTTCTCGGCCTCGGCCCGCAGCTTCGGGTCGGGGTCCACCGCTACCGCATGCGCCACCCGCTGCAGCAACGGCACATCATTCATCGAGTCGCTATAGAAGTAGCTGTCCTCAAGATCAAAACTGTTCTCCAGCATCCACCGCTCAAGCCGCGTCACCTTGCCTTCACGGAAACACGGTATATCGGTACTACGCCCGGTATAGCGGCCATCGCGCATCTCGCATTCGGTTGCCAGCAGCACGCGAACCCCAAGTCGCCGGGCAATCGGCGCAGTGACGAAGCGGTTGGTGGCGGTAATGATCACCAGCTGGTCGCCGGCCTCGCGGTGCTGCTGCAGCAAGGCCAGGGCCTTGGGCAGGATGATCGGCTCGATGCAGTCGCGCATGAAGTCGCGGTGCCATTGGTCGAGCTGGGCCATGGGCGTTGCCGCGAGGATTTCCATGGAAAAGGCCAGGTAGGCCTGCAGGTCCAGGGTGCCGTTGAGGTAGTCCTGATAGAAACCATCGTTGCGTTGCTTGTAGGCGACCGGGTCGAGAATGCCACGCTGGCAAAGGTAGTCGCCCCAGGCATGGTCGCTGTCGCCACCGAGGAGGGTATTGTCCAGGTCGAATAAAGCCAGGCGCATTGCGGTCACTCGCATCAGCCACAAGGTAGGCCCGCAGAATACGGAGTTTTCACGCTGCTGCACATAAGCTTGGCGGGCGCGTTGCTGCGCTCGCAAGCTTTGTGGAACAATGCGGTGACATGCGTTTGCGAGGTTGCTGCCGTGATCGACCCGGATGGTTTTCGCCCCAATGTCGGGATCATTCTCACGAATGATGCCGGGCAGGTGCTATGGGCTCGACGGATCAACCAGGATGCCTGGCAATTCCCCCAGGGTGGTATCAACCCTGACGAGACGCCGGAAGACGCCCTGTACCGCGAGCTGAACGAAGAAGTTGGCCTTGAACGCGATGATGTGGAAATTCTTGCCTGCACCCGTGGCTGGTTGCGTTATCGTTTACCCCAGCGTCTGGTCCGTACCCACAGCCAGCCGCTGTGCATCGGCCAGAAGCAGAAGTGGTTCCTGCTGCGCCTGGTAAGCAACGAACAACGGGTGCGGATGGACCTGACCGGCAAGCCGGAATTCGACGGCTGGCGCTGGGTGAGCTATTGGTACCCGCTGGGCCAGGTTGTGACATTCAAGCGCGAGGTCTACCGACGCGCCCTGAAAGAGCTAGCACCGCGTCTGCTGACGCGCGACTGACGACGGAGTTCGACCCCGAGCCATGCTCAATACGCTGCGCAAGATCGTCCAGGAAGTAAACTCCGCCAAAGATCTCAAGTCGGCGTTGGGGATCATTGTCTTGCGCGTCAAGGAGGCCATGGGCAGCCAGGTCTGCTCGGTCTACCTGCTCGACCCGGAAACCAACCGCTTCGTACTGATGGCCACCGAGGGCCTGAACAAGCGCTCCATCGGCAAGGTCAGCATGGCCCCCAATGAAGGCCTGGTCGGCCTGGTGGGTACCCGCGAAGAGCCGCTGAACCTGGAAAACGCCGCCGACCACCCGCGTTACCGTTACTTTGCCGAAACCGGCGAAGAAAAATTCGCCTCCTTCCTGGGTGCGCCGATCATCCACCACCGCCGTGTGGTCGGGGTATTGGTCATCCAGCAAAAGGAGCGCCGCCAGTTCGACGAGGGCGAGGAAGCCTTCCTGGTCACCATGAGCGCCCAGCTCGCCGGGGTTATCGCCCACGCCGAAGCCACCGGCTCGATCCGTGGCCTGGGCCGCCAGGGCAAGGGCATC
Organism: Pseudomonas sp. TWI929; assembly: GCF_039673335.1. Taxonomy (NCBI): domain Bacteria; kingdom Pseudomonadati; phylum Pseudomonadota; class Gammaproteobacteria; order Pseudomonadales; family Pseudomonadaceae; genus Pseudomonas; species Pseudomonas sp. TWI929. The sequence continues at coordinate 77,885 of NZ_JBDJLK010000007.1, read as the reverse complement.
CAGGAAGCGCGCTTTGTCGGTGTGCCGGGCTCGCCAGGCGCCGCCGTGGGGCGTGCGGTGGTGATGCTGCCGCCGGCCGATCTGGAAGTGGTGCCTGACAAGGCCGTGGATGACATCGACGCCGAACTGAAACTGTTCCAGAACGCCCTTGAAGGCGTGCGCGACGACATGCGCAAGCTGTCGGCCAAGCTGGCCACCCAGCTGCGCCCGGAAGAGCGCGCGCTGTTCGACGTGTACCTGATGATGCTTGAAGACGCGGCCCTGGGTGGTGAGGTGACTGAGGTCATCAAGACCGGCCAGTGGGCCCAGGGCGCCCTGCGCCAGGTGGTGGGCGAGCACGTCAACCGCTTCGAGCTGATGGACGATGACTACCTGCGTGAGCGTGCTTCCGACGTCAAGGACCTGGGGCGGCGCCTGCTGGCTTACCTGCAGGAAGCCCGCTCGCAGTCGCTGGTGTATGCCGACAACACCATCCTGGTCAGTGAAGAACTGACCCCGGCCATGCTCGGCGAAGTGCCGGAAGGCAAGTTGGTCGGCCTGGTCTCGGTACTGGGCTCGGGCAACTCCCACGTCGCCATCCTCGCTCGCGCCATGGGTATCCCCACGGTCATGGGCCTGGTCGACTTGCCCTATTCCAAGGTCGACGGCATCGAGCTGATCGTCGACGGCTACAAAGGCGAGGTGTTCACCAACCCCAGCGAAGTGCTGCGCAAGCAGTACAGTGACGTGGTCGAGGAAGAACGCCAGCTGGCACAGGGCCTGGATGCCCTGCGCGAATTGCCATGTGTCACCCCCGACGGCCACCGCATGCCGCTGTGGGTCAACACCGGCCTGCTCGCCGACGTGGCCCGCGCCCAGCAGCGCGGCGCCGAAGGGGTGGGCCTGTACCGCACCGAAGTGCCGTTCATGATCAACCAGCGCTTCCCCAGCGAGAAAGAGCAGCTGGCCATCTACCGTGAGCAGCTGGCGGCCTTCCACCCTTTGCCGGTGACCATGCGCACCCTCGACATCGGTGGCGACAAGGCGCTGTCGTACTTCCCGATCAAGGAAGAAAACCCGTTCCTCGGCTGGCGCGGTATCCGCGTCACCCTCGACCACCCGGAAATCTTCCTGGTGCAGACCCGCGCCATGCTCAAGGCCAGCGAAGGCCTGAACAACCTGCGCATTCTGCTGCCGATGATTTCCGGCATCCATGAGCTGGAAGAGGCGCTGCACCTGATCCACCGCGCCTGGGGCGAAGTGCGTGACGAAGGCACCGACGTGCCGATGCCGCCAGTGGGGGTGATGGTGGAAATCCCGGCTGCGGTGTACCAGACCAAGGAGCTGGCGCGGCAGGTGGACTTCCTGTCGGTCGGTTCCAACGACCTGACCCAGTACCTGCTGGCGGTGGACCGCAACAACCCGCGGGTCGCCGACCTATACGACTACCTGCACCCGGCGGTGCTGCAGGCCCTGAACACCGTGGTGCGCGACGCCCATGGCGAAGGCAAGCCGGTGAGCATCTGCGGCGAGATGGCCGGTGACCCGGCGGCAGCGATCCTGCTGATGGCGATGGGCTTCGACAGCCTGTCGATGAACGCCACCAACTTGCCGAAGGTGAAGTGGATGCTACGCCAGGTGAACATGAGCAAGGCCAAGGAGCTGCTGGCCGAGGCCTTGAGCCATGACAACCCGCAGGTTATCCACAGCTCGCTGCAGCTGGCCCTGAAAAACCTTGGGCTGGCGCGGATGATTGGGCCTGGGGCCAACAAAACCCTCTGAATGTGAGGTTGCCTGTTCCGGCCTCTTCGCGGGTTCACCCGCGAAGAGGCCCTCACAAGCAACATCAAATCCTCAGGCCAGCAACTCAATTTCTCCCAGATGCCCACCAAAGGGCCCAAAACTGCGCTCAACCAGCCGCCTTCTGCCCTGATCATCCACAATCAGCACGGTACTGGCCCGGGTCCCGTAATTCTGGCTGGCAATAAACACACTCGACAGCAGCTTCTCGGTCGCCACCCCCACGCCTGTCTCCGGCAGATCACCATCAGCCGCAGGCTCGGCATCAGCCAGCAACGCCAGCAACCGCTGCGGCTCCGGCGTTTCCAGCAACCTCTGCAACCCGCTACGCGCCTTCACCAGCTTCGGCCACGGCGTGTCCAGCCCGGCATTGGAAAGCCCGTACACCCCGGCCTCCAGCAGGCGCGGCGTGGCGTCACGGGCATGCAGGTAGCCCAGCTGCCGGTCATCACCCACCAGCAGGTTGAACCCCGAATACTGGCCACTGCGGCTGGCCACCTGGTCCAGGTAAGCCTCAACCCCCAGCTCACCCTGCAGATACGCCGCCACTAGCTCGCCCCGCGAGCGCGGGCCCAGCGCCTGCCCCGGGTCACGGATATTGGTCAGCGCCGCAAAGCGCCCCTGCGGGCCCACGCCCAGCCAGGTACCGCCGGCCTCCAGGTCACGCCCGGCGTGCACCCCGGGCGCATCCTCCCAGGCCGCCAGGGCCTGGGTGGGGCGGGCATAGAACTCGTCGCGGTTGGCCGCCACGATCAGCGGCAGGGTGTGCCCCGGCCGCCAGGCGAATACGATCAGGCACATCGGTTGGGCCTCTATGTTTTTTGCCACTGTACCCACAGCGGCGGGGCTGATCCATCCTGTCACGAAGTTCACTAGAGCCCCGAGCCCGGCTTCCGTTACCATGCCGGATTGATTTTTTGGGGAAGCCGAATGGAATTCGTGCTCTATCTGCTGTTGGGCGCCTGTGCCGGTGTGCTGGCCGGGCTGTTCGGCGTGGGCGGCGGCATCATCATCGTGCCGGTACTGGTGTTCAGCTTCACCCTGCAGGGCTTCGACGCCTCGGTGCTGACCCACCTGGCGGTCGGCACATCGTTGGCAACCATCGTCTTCACCTCGATCAACGCCGTGCTCGAGCACCACCGCAAAGGTGCGGTGCAGTGGCCGATCTTCGCCTGGATGACCCTGGGTATCCTCCTGGGTGCCGGTGTCGGCGCCAAGACCGCGTCGTTGATCCAGGGGCCGCTGCTGCAGAAGATTATCGGCGTGTTCGCCCTGGTTATCGCCGCCCAGATGGCTTTGGACTTCAAACCCAAGGCCAGCCGCGGCATCCCTGGCAAACCCGCATTGATCGGGGCCGGTAGCGTGATCGGCTGGGCCTCGGCCATTTTCGGCATCGGTGGCGGTTCGCTGACCGTGCCGTTCCTGACCTGGCGCAGCCTGCCCATGCAGCAGGCGGTGGCCACGTCCTCGGCCTGCGGGCTGCCGATTGCCGTGGCCAGTGCCCTGAGCTTCATGCTGCTGGGCTGGCACGAGGAGCACCTGCCGGCCCACAGCCTGGGTTACGTGTACCTGCCGGCGCTGGTCGGCATTGCCGTGACCAGCATGTTTTTCGCCCGCTTCGGCGCGCGCCTGGCGCATACGTTGTCGCCACGTTTGTTGAAACGCCTGTTCGCAGCCCTGCTGTTCTGTGTCGGCCTCAGCTTTTTGATTTGAATCGAGAGGAAGTTCCATGCTGCCTTACCCGCAGATAGACCCCGTGGCCGTGGCCATCGGGCCGCTGAAAATCCATTGGTACGGCCTAATGTACCTGGTCGGCATCGGCGGCGCCTGGCTGCTGGCCTCGCGCCGGTTGAACCGCTTCGACCCTACCTGGACCCGCGAAAAGCTCTCCGACCTGGTGTTCTGGCTGTCGATGGGGGTGATCGTGGGTGGCCGCCTGGGCTACGTAATGTTCTACGACCTGCACGCCTACCTGGCCAACCCGACACTGATCTTCGAAGTGTGGAAGGGCGGCATGTCGTTCCACGGCGGCTTCATCGGCGTGATGCTGGCGGCGTTGTGGTTCGGCAAGCGCAACAACAAGTCGTTCTTCGAGCTGATGGACTTCGTTGCCCCGCTGGTGCCGATTGGCCTGGGTGCCGGGCGCATCGGCAACTTCATCAACGCCGAGCTGTGGGGCAAGGCCACCGACGTGCCATGGGCGATGGTCTTCCCACCGTTCAGCGACCCGGCGCAGCTGCCGCGTCACCCGTCGCAGCTGTACCAATTTGCCCTTGAAGGTGTGGCATTATTCCTCATCCTTTGGTTGTTCTCGCGCAAGCCGCGCCCGACCATGGCGGTTTCCGGCATGTTCGCGCTGTTCTACGGCATTTTCCGCTTCATTGTGGAATTCGTACGCGTGCCCGACGCCCAGCTCGGCTACATAGCCTTCGGCTGGCTGACAATGGGTCAGTTGCTGTGCGTGCCGATGATCGTTGGCGGCATCTTCCTGATCTGGTGGGCCTACAACCGTAAACCGACGGCCAAGGCCGCAGTCTGATTTCCACGGCAGGGGTGATCCCCCTGCCGTTCTTGTTACAGGTAAGCCATGAAACAGTATTTAGACCTGGTCCGTGACGTCATCGACAACGGCACGCTGCAGGAAAACCGCACCGGCATCCGCACCATCAGCCTGCCGGGCGCCATGCTGCGTTTCGACCTGCAGAAGGGCTTTCCGGCCATTACCACGCGCAAGCTGGCGTTCAAGTCGGCAATCGGCGAAATGGTCGGGTTCCTGCGTGGCGTGAAGAACGCCGCTGAATTCCGTGAGCTGGGCTGCAAGGTCTGGGACCAGAACGCCAACGAAAACGCCCAGTGGCTGGCCAACCCGTTCCGCCAGGGCCATGACGACCTGGGCGAGATCTATGGCGTGCAATGGCGCCAGTGGCCGGGTTACAAGCGCATCCCGCTGAGCAACCCGGCGGCCATCGAAATGGCCGAGCAGGCAGGCTTCCGCCGCATCGCCCAGGACGAAGAGGACGGCGTCGCGTTCGTCGTCCTGTACAAGGCCATCGACCAGGTGCGCCAGTGCCTGGACACCATCGCCAATGACCCGGGCAGCCGCCGCATCCTGTTCCACGGCTGGAACTGCGCACAGCTGGACGAAATGGCCCTGCCGCCGTGCCACCTGCTGTACCAGTTCCACCCGAATGTCGAGACCAGGGAAATTTCCCTGACCCTTTACATCCGCTCCAATGACCTGGGCCTGGGCACACCGTTCAACCTCACCGAGGGCGCGGCGCTGCTGTCGCTGTTCGGCCGCCTGACTGGCTACACCCCGCGCTGGTTCACCTACTTCATCGGCGATGCCCATGTGTATGAAAACCATCTGGACATGCTCAACGAGCAGCTCAAGCGCGAGCCGCTGGAAGCGCCGAAGCTGGTGATCAGCGACCGTGTGCCATCGTTTGCCGAGACCGGCAAGTACGAGCCGGAGTGGCTGGAGAAGATCGAGCCTAGTGATTTCTGGCTGGAAGGGTATGAGCACCATGCGCCGATGACGGCGCCGATGGCGGTGTGATTTTCTAGATTGCCGGGGCTGCTTTGCAGCCCATTCGCGACGCAAGGCCGCTCCCACAGGTGCGGTGTCAATTTCAGATCCTGTGCGGTCCCTGTGGGAGCGGCCTTGTGTCGCGATTGGGGCGCAAAGCGCCCCCAAATACTCAATGCCCGTGGCTTCGCCCCACATGCGAATGCTCGGTATCTGGCACCGATACCGCCCCGTTCGTCTCCAGTTGCTGCAAGATGGCGCACTCCGCCCCCTGCGCATTGCAGCGCCGCCGCAGCTCCACCAGCTGTTCCTGCAACGCCACCAGCCCATCGATCCGCGCCTGCACATGCTCGATGTGTTCGTCGATCAGCGCATTGACGCTGCCGCATGAATCATCCGGGCTGTCACGCAGGCGTAGCAGGCTGCGGATTTCGTCCAGGGTCATGTCCAGGGTGCGGCAGTTGCGGATGAAGGTCAGCCGCTCGACGTGGGCTTGGGTGTACAGCCGGTAGTTGCCGTCGCTACGCGCCGGTTCCGGCAGCAGCTGCTCACGCTCGTAGTAGCGGATGGTTTCCACCGCGCAGTCGGTGGCTTTGGCCAGTTCTCCGATCTTCATCACGAAATCTCCAGCAAGTGGCTTGACCCTATAGTGGCTACAGGGTGTTCACTTGGCAACAGGCTCAATTTAAGGATGACCCCATGAACCAGCCTGTCAGCCACGAACACAAGCACGCCCACCACGCCCACAGTTGCTGTGGCGCTGCCACTGGGCCAGCCAAAGTGCAGTTGAGCGAGAACACCAGCAGCCATGCCCAGTTCAGCCGTTTCCGTATCGAGGCGATGGATTGCCCCACTGAGCAGACGCTGATCCAGGACAAACTGGGCAAGCTGGCCGGTATCGAGCAGCTGGAATTCAACCTGATCAACCGCGTGCTCGGCGTACGCCACACCTTGGTTGGAACCGCCGACATCGAGCGGGCCATCGACAGCCTGGGCATGAAGGCCGAGCCGATTGGTGCCGAGGACGACGGCAGTGCCAGCACGCCACAACCGGCCAAGGCCCGTTGGTGGCCGCTGGCATTGTCGGGTATTGCCGCGATCGCCGCCGAAATCGTGCACTTCGGCGCACTGGCCCCGGAATGGCTGGTAGCGGTACTGGCACTGGCAGCGATCCTCGGCTGTGGCCTGGGCACCTACAAGAAGGGCTGGATCGCCCTGAAAAACCGCAACCTCAACATCAACGCGCTGATGAGCATTGCCGTGACCGGTGCGGTGCTGATCGGCCAATGGCCGGAAGCGGCCATGGTCATGGTGCTGTTCACCGTCGCCGAGCTGATCGAGGCCCGTTCGCTGGACCGTGCGCGCAATGCCATCAGCGGGCTGATGCAACTGACACCGGACATGGCCACGGTACAGCAGGCTGACGGCCAGTGGCGCGAGGTGGAGGTGCGTGAGGTGGCCATCGGCGCATTGGTGCGGGTACGCCCCGGCGAACGCATCGGGCTGGACGGTGAAGTGACCAGTGGGCAATCCAGCGTCGATCAGGCGCCGATCACCGGCGAAAGCCTGCCTGTGGAGAAGGCAGTGGGCGACAAGTTGTTCGCCGGCACCATCAACCAGGCGGGGGCGCTGGAGTTCCGTGTCACTGCCGCCGCCGGGCACTCGACCCTGGCGCGGATCATCAAGGCTGTCGAGGAAGCGCAAGGCGCACGTGCGCCTACCCAGCGCTTCGTCGATCGCTTCTCGCGGATCTACACCCCGGTGGTATTTGCCATCGCCCTGGCCGTGGCGGTGATACCGCCGCTGTTCATGGCCGGCGCCTGGTTCGACTGGGTCTACCGTGCCTTGGTGCTGCTGGTGGTGGCTTGCCCATGCGCCCTGGTGATCTCTACCCCGGTAACCATCGTCAGCGGCCTGGCTGCTGCCGCGCGCAAAGGCATCCTGATCAAGGGTGGCGTGTACCTGGAAGGTGGCCGCCACCTGGACTTCCTGGCCTTGGACAAGACCGGCACCATTACCCACGGCAAGCCGGTGCAGACCGATGCCAGGGTGCTGGAGCCGCTGTTCGAAGGCCGCGCGCAAGCCCTGGCCGCCAGCCTGGGCGAGCGTTCGGACCACCCGGTTTCCCACGCCATTGCCCAGTTCGGCAAGGAGCAAGGCCTGACCTTGAGCGAGGTCGAAGATTTCGCCGCCCTGGCTGGCCGCGGTGTACGCGGTACCATCGCTGGCGAGGTCTACCACCTGGGCAACCACCGCCTGGTCGAGGAGCTGGGGTTGTGCTCGCCGGAGCTGGAGGCCCAGCTGGATGCGCTGGAGCGCCAAGGCAAGACCGTGGTGCTGTTGCTCGACCGCTCTGGCCCGCTGGCCCTGTTCGCCGTGGCCGACACGGTCAAGGACAGCAGCCGCCAGGCCATTGCCGAGTTGCATGAGCTGGGCATCAAGACTGTCATGCTGACCGGTGACAATCCGCATACCGCCCAGGCAATCGCTGCTGTGGTGGGTATCGACCGCGCTGAAGGCAACCTGTTGCCTGCCGACAAGCTCAACAGCATCGAAACCCTGTACGCCCAGGGCCATCGGGTAGGCATGGTGGGTGACGGCATCAACGACGCCCCGGCGCTGGCCCGCGCCGAGATCGGCTTTGCCATGGCCGCGGCGGGTACCGACACTGCCATCGAGACCGCCGATGTGGCGCTGATGGACGACGACTTGCGGAAAATCCCGGCCTTCGTCAGGCTGTCGCGCCAAAGTGCGGCGATCCTCATGCAGAACATCGTTCTGGCGTTGGGTATCAAGGCGATATTCCTGGCAATCACCTTTGCCGGCATGGCCACCATGTGGATGGCGGTGTTCGCCGACATGGGCGTGAGCCTGCTGGTAGTGTTCAACGGGTTGCGCCTGCTGCGCAAATAGAGGACGTGCATGCTGAGTTCGGAGCTTAAAGCCTTCTACATGGTGGCCCGCCTGGGCAGCATCACCCTGGCGGCGAAGAAGCTCGGGCTCAGCCAGCCGACGGTGACCACACAGATTCGCAACCTGGAAAGCCAATACGCGGTGGAGCTGTTCTACCGCGGCGGGCGGCGCCTGGTGTTGAGCGAGGAGGGCGTGCGTCTGCTGCCGATGGTCAAGGCACTGCTGCAGCAGGAGGCCGACATCGAATTCAAACTGCGTAACAGTGGCCAGGCGCAAGGCAGCCTGCGCATTGCGGCCACGGCGCCTTACTACATTCTCGACCTGGTGAAGATCTACCGCGAACGCCTGCCGCAGGTGGAAGTGGCGGTGGAGATCGGCAACTCGCAGCAGGTGCTGGAAATGCTCGAGGATTACCGGGTGGATATCGCCGCTTCATCACAGTTGGTGGAGGACGCGCGCTTGGTGCGGCGGGTGTTGGGTACTGACCCGTTGGTGGTGGCGGTGCACCGCAACCACCCGCTGGCCCATCGCCAGGCGGTGTCCATCGAGGCGATGGCTGGGCATTGCCTGCTGATGCGTGAGAAGGGCTCGACCACCCGCAAGCTGACCGAGCAGATGATGCAGGAGGCTGGGGTGAAGGCCGGGGCGTTGCTGGAAATCGGCAGCCGCGAGTCGATCCGTGAGGCGGTGCTGCGCAACATCGGCATTAGCGTGATTGCCCGCCATGAGGTGCCGCACAACCCAGAACTGCGGGTGCTGGCGCTGGAGAATGCGCCGGTGATGCATGAGTACCTGTATTGCCTGAAGGAACGGCGCCAGGCCCGGTTACCGGCGGCGTTCCTCGGGGTGGCGCAGGAAGTGGCCGGTTCGCACTTCTAAATTTGTGTTGGCTTCTTCGCGGGTAAACCCGCTCCCACAGCTAATGCGCAGCCTTCAGATGCGGTGCGATCCCTGTGGGAGCGGGTTTACCCGCGAAGAGGCCCTCAAGGGCTAGTACAAAATCTGCCTATACCACTATCACCGGCTTTTGCCTTAAAGCCACAGAACCTTCGCACAGCCTTCCTAGCATGGCCCCCATCTCTTCGATGAGGCCCTGCCATGAACCACACCACCTCCGGCGCACAGATGAAAGTGCGCAACATCCACAAGCGCTTCGGCGCCTTCACCGCGCTCAACGATGTCTCGCTGGACATCGCCGCCGGCGAACTGGTGTGCCTGCTTGGCCCGTCCGGCTGTGGCAAGACCACGCTGCTGCGTTGCATCGCCGGCCTGGAGCGCCAGGACCGCGGTACGCTGTACATCGGCGAACGCGATATCTCCGAGCTGCCGCCCCAGGCCCGTGACTACGGCATTCTGTTCCAGTCTTACGCGCTGTTCCCCAACCTTACCGTCGAAGCCAACATCGCCTACGGCCTCACCGGCAGTGGCCGCGAGCAGGCTCGCCAGCGAGTGGCCGAAATGCTCGAACTGGTAGGCCTGGCCGGCAGCGAGAAGAAGTACCCCGGCCAACTTTCTGGTGGCCAGCAGCAACGCGTGGCCTTGGCCCGCGCGCTGGCACCGTCGCCGTCGCTGCTGCTGCTCGACGAGCCCATGTCGGCATTGGACGCCCGGGTACGCGAGCACCTGTGCACCGAACTGCGCCAGCTGCAGCGCCAGCTGGGCATCACCACGCTGATGGTCACCCACAACCAGGATGAGGCCATGCTGATGGCCGACCGCATTGCGGTGATGAACAACGGCCAGGTCGAGCAGTACACCACCCCACAGCAAATCTACGATCAGCCGGCCACGCCGTTTGTCGCCGAGTTTGTTGGCCAGGGCAACTGGTTGCCGTTCCAGCGCAGCGGCGACAGCCATGCCCAGGTCGGGGCCATGAGCATGCGCCTGGCACCGGGCTCGGCCCGGGCCAGCAGTGGCCGGCTGTTCTGCCGCCCAGAGGCGATCACGGTCAACCCGTTGGTACATGAGGAAAACCTGTTTCCGGCCATGGTTCGCGAAATCACTTTCCTCGGTAACCGCTGCCGCATGAGCTTCGAACTCAAGGCCCTGCCAGGCCATGCACTACTGGCCGAGCTGGCCCCCGAGGCCATGCCACGCCTGGGTTCGCAGGATATCTGGGTGGCGCTGCCGCCGCAGAGCCTGCAGGTGTTTGCCTGAGATGGCCGCGCCAATGTCCCTGCCGCTGAGCCAGGCCAAAGCCGCCCCGCGTGCTGGTGTCGCCCTGGGTGACCGGTTGTTCGTCGTCGGCGGCAAGAGCCTGCTGCTGATCCTGTTGGTGCTGGCCGTGCTGATGCCATTGCTGGCGATTTTCTGGAAAGGCTTCAGTGGTGAAGCTGGCCAGGGCGGTGGCTTGCTGGCCGCCCGCGAACTGTTCGCCAGTGACAACTTCCACTGGTTGCTGGGCAACAGCCTGTCGGTGGCCTTCACTGTCGCGGCCATCGTGGTGCCGCTGGCCTATCTGTTTGCCTATACCCTGCAACGCACACTGATCCCGGCCAAAGGCCTGTGGCGGGGCATTTCGCTGCTGCCGCTGCTGGCGCCGTCGATGCTGCCGGCCATTGCCCTGGTCTACCTGTTCGGCAACCAGGGGCTGCTGCGCGGGTTGCTCAGCGACAATATCTACGGTTTCTGGGGCATCGTGCTGGGCGAGGCCATCTACACCTTCCCGCATGCCCTGATGATTTTGCTGTCGGCGCTGTCGTTGACCGATGCGCGTCTGTTCGATGCGGCATCCAGCATGGGGGCCGGCCCTTGGCGGGCGTTCACCAGTATTACCTGGCCGGCCACGCGCCAGGCGGTGTTCGCGGCATTCTGCCTGGTATTCACCCTGACCATCACCGACTTCGGTGTACCTGTCGTGGTGGGTGGCGATTATCAGGTGCTGGCGCTAGAAGCCTACAAGGCCGTGGTCGGTCAGCAGCAGTTTGGCCGTGGCGCGCTGATCGGCATGGTGCTGCTGCTGCCGGCGCTGTTCAGCTTCAGCGTCGATGCCTGGCTGCGTCGGCGCCAGGGCGAAGCCATGAGCGGCCGTGCCCAGGTGTTCGAGCCCAAGCCGTCGCGGGGCCGTGATGCCTGCTTCCTGGCCATCGTGCTGCTGGTGTGCGCGGCGTTGCTGCTGGTGATCGGCATGGCGGTGTACTCCTCGCTGGTCACCTTCTGGCCCTACAACCTGTCGTTGTCGCTGCGCCATTACATGTTCGAGGACACCGCAGGTGGCGGCTGGCTGGCCTACCGCAACAGCGTGACCATGGCCATCGGCACCGCGCTGATCGGCAGCATCGTGATTTTCACCGGCGCCTACCTGATGGAGAAAACCCAGGGCCAGCGCCTGCTCAACCAGGTGCTGCGCCTGCTCAGCTTCATCCCCATGGCCGTGCCGGGGCTGGTGCTGGGCCTGGGTTACGTCTTCTTCTTCAACCTCAACGGCAACCCGCTGCATGTGCTGTATGGCGGCATGGGCCTGTTGGTGGTGTGCACCATCGCCCATTACCTGACCACCGCGCAAATGACCGCGACCACCGCGCTGCGTCAGCTTGATGGCGAGTTCGAGGCCGCCGCCCTGTCGCTGAAGGCGCCGCTGTACAAGCACTTCCTGCGGGTGACCGTGCCGATCTGCCTGCCGGCGCTGCTGGACATCATCCGCTACCTGTTCGTCTCGGCGATGACCACCGTATCGGCGGCGATCTTCCTGTACAGCCCCGACACCATCCTGGCGGCCGTCGCCGTGCTGAACATGGACGACGCCGGCAACGTCGGCGGCGCCGCCGCCATGTCCACCCTGATCCTGCTGACCAGTGCCGGCGCTTCACTGCTGTTGGCCGCAGCCTCACGCGGCCTGTTGCGCCGCTCCCAAGCCTGGCGCCAACGCGCCGCGACCGTCTGACCTGTAAGGAACCTACCCATGTACAAGCACCTTGCACTTACCGCTGCCGTTTCCGCCGTGTTCAGCCTGCAGGCTTCGGCCGCCGGTACCCAGCTGACGGTCTACACCGCGCTGGAAGCCGAACAGCTCAAAAGTTACAAGCAGGCCTTCGAAAAGGCCAACCCGGACATCGAGATCAAGTGGGTCCGTGACTCCACTGGCATCATCACCGCCAAGCTGCTGGCCGAGAAAGACCGCCCGCAAGCCGACGCGGTATGGGGCCTGGCGGCGTCCAGCCTGGCCATCCTCGACCAGAACGGCATGCTTGAAGCCTATGCGCCGAAGGACTTGGGCAAGATTGCCGGCAACTACCGCGACGCTGCCAACCCACCCGCCTGGGTCGGCATGGACGTGTGGGCCGCGACTATCTGCTTCAATACCATCGAGGCCGAGAAACAGGGCCTGAGCAAGCCGGTGAGCTGGCAGGACCTGACCAAGCCTGAGTACAAGGGCAAGATCGTCATGCCCAACCCGGCTTCGTCGGGTACCGGTTTCCTCGACGTCAGCGCCTGGCTGCAGACTTTCGGCGAGCCACAGGGCTGGGCCTACATGGACGCGTTGCACCAGAACATCGGCCAGTACGTTCATTCCGGCTCCAAACCGTGCAAGCTGGCGGCGGCGGGCGAGTTCCCGATCGGTATCTCGTTCGAGTACCCGGCTGTGCAGTTGAAACGCCAGGGCGCGCCGCTGGATATCGTGTTGCCGAAGGAAGGATTGGGCTGGGAGATCGAGGCGACTGCGGTGATCAAAGGCTCGCCTAAGGCGGATGCGGCCAAGCGCCTGGCTGATTTTTCGGCCAGCCCGGCGGCCATGGAGCTGTACAAGGAAAACTTTGCCGTATTGGCTGCGCCGGGGATTGCCAAGCCACAGACCGAGTTGCCGGCGGACTATGAGCAGCGGTTGATCAAGAATGACTTTGCCTGGGCATCGAAGAACCGTGACGAGATTTTGGCCGAGTGGCGCAAGCGCTTTGACGGCAAGTCGGAGAAGGTGGCCCAGCAGTAACCTGTACCGTCCTCTTCGCGGGTAAACCCGCGAAGAGGCCACCACCGAATCAAGCCAGGAGAAGTTTGTGATGCCCACCCCTGCCGAGATCATCGACAGCACCTTCGCCCTGTACCACCGCCACGGCAGCGACGACTACATCGGCGAAGCCATCACCCAGCTCGAACACATGTCCCAGGCCGCACAATTGGCCATGGCTGAAGGTTACGACGATGAAGTGGTGCTGGCGGCATTTTTCCACGACATCGGCCACCTGTGCGGCGGCGACGCCAGCATGGGTGGCTATGGCGTGGTCAGCCATGAACGTATCGGGGCTGAGTACCTGCGCCGCTGTGGCTTTGGCGAGCGCATGGCGCGGCTGGTGCAGTATCACGTGGAGGCCAAGCGCTACCTGACGTTGCGCCAGCCTGGGTATTACCAGCGGTTGAGCGAGGCGAGCCGGCGGACCTTGGAGTATCAGGGGAGCGTGATGAGTGAGGCGGAGGCGGATGCGTTCGAGCTTGATCCGCTGTTCGAGGTGAGCTTGCGCATGCGGGAGTGGGATGAGCGGGCCAAGGAGGTTGGGGTGCCGGTGGTGGATTTGGCAGTGCTGAAGGACAAGGCCTTGGCCTTGATTTGAGGTTACCTGTGCTGGCCTCTTCGCGGGTAAACCCGCTCCCACAGGTACTCCACAGGCGTTGAATCATGTGGTGATCCCTGTGGGAGCGGGTTTACCCGCGAAGAGGCCAGGCCTGCCCACTCAAAACTGCGAAACCAGCGCCTCCAGTTGCTCTTGCCGCTCTGCCTGGTTCAGCTTCGCCCCAGGGTTGAGGGTGGACCACTGCGGATGCGCCCGCGCCTTCACCAGTGCCTCCGGCAACTTGCCCTCGCGCCAGGCCTTTTCATCCAGTGCGCCCAGGCGAATGCTGTCCTGCGCCGCATGCCCGCGGTTATCCAGTGCCACCATCAATTGCTGCTGACGCAAGGCCAGCAAGCGCAACACAGTATCGTCCACGGTCAGTTCGCGCTTGCCCTTGAGCTTGCCCATCAACCGCGACCCATAGTTGCGTGCCGTCTGCAGCGCACCACCGGCAATCGCCCCGGCCAGCGCCGCTGCACCCAGGGTAAGCCCACCAACCAGCAAATCGACACCGGCACCGGCTGCAGCCCCCGCCGCCACGCCACTGCCAAGGCGCACGCCCAGCAGCTTCAGGGTTTCGGGGTTGAACAGGTCATCGCCCCAGCGGCCGTCCAGCAGCGGCAGGTCACTGGCATGGGCATCCTCGCGGCGGAAGGCATACAGCTTGAGCAACGCCTCGACGCATCGCTGCTCGCGCTGGCGAACGTCCTGGCGCAGTGCCTCGATAGCCTTGGCTTCGGCCGCTGGCTCAGCTTCGACACTGCGCCGGCAGGCAGCGCAGTCCAGCAGCAGCTCGGCGATAAGGCGCTTGCCGCTGTGCTGGCGGGCCAAGCGCTGCGCCTGTTGGTCATCGATCAACCGCTGCAGGGCCGGGCGGGCGTCCTCCAACAGCAGGGCCAGGCTTTCGTACAAACGGCGCTCGCCATCCTCGGGCGGGGCCACGCTGTCGAACCGCACTAACGCGTGAAGGCCAAGCCGGGCAAGGGCTTCACGCCATTGTGGCTCGCGGTGCTGGTGGCTGGCGACGAAGTTGAGCACCGGTAGCAACGGCTTGCCGCAGCTGGCCAGCACCTCCAGTTCGTCGCGATATTTGGCCAGCACCGGTTCGCGGGCATCGATCACATACAGCCCGGCATTGCTGGCCAGCAGCTGGCGCAGCACCTTGGCCTCCTGCTCGAAACGCTGGCGCGCTTCGCTGCCTTGCAGAAAACGTTCGAGGCGGGCTGGGCCGTCCAGGCGCTCGCCCGGGCGCTCCAGGCGTTCGAGGTAGTCGAGCAGGGCGATGGCGTCTTCCAGGCCCGGGGTGTCGTACAGCTCCAGCAAGGGTTCGCCGTCCACCGACAAGCGCGCACCTTCCACATGGCGGGTGGTGCTGGGCCGGTGGGACACTTCGCCAAAGCCAACGTCACGGGTCAGGGTGCGCAGCAGCGAGGTCTTGCCGACGTTGGTATGGCCGACCACGGCCAGCTTCAGTGGCTCAGTCATGGCCATGCTCCAGCCAGGTCAGCGGTGAGGTGTCGGCGTGCGGCAGGCCAAGGCGGTCGAGGGCTTCGTGCCAGTCGCCCAGGCGCTGGGCGTCCAGGGCCTGGCCTGGCGCGGCCTGGAGCAGCCAGATACGGGTTGCGCCGGCATTGCGCGCCAGCTCGGCGAGCAGCGCCAGGCTGCCGCGGTCGGGCGAGCGGCGTGGGTCGCAGGCAATCGCCAGGCGGGCCGGGGGGAAGCGGCTTAGCTGTTCGAGCAGACGATTGCGCGATTCGCGGCTGTCGAGCACACCGGCATCGGTCACGCTTTTCGGCAGGGTGGGCGGCCAGGGGCGTTGGTCGTCCAGTTCCAGGCCGACCAGCAGGGCACCGCTGCTGCCGCTTTCCAGCTGGCCGGCGGCAAATTCTGGCAAGGCTTCGGGGGCGGCGTCCTGCACGCCGATGCGCTCGCTGCGCGGCATCAGGGCTTCGCGCAGTTGCGCATAGCCAGGCAGGCTCAGGTCCAGTGCCAGGTGTTGGCGGCCCTGGCGCCAGCGCCACAGGCACAGCCCGGCCAGCAGCAGGCGCGGCAGCAGGCCATACACCAGCACCACGCCGAGCAGCCAGCTGGCCCAAGCCTGGCGCGCCAGGTCGAGCGCCGGCAGGCTGGCGCCGCTGGCGCGGATCATGGCCTCGTCGGGCACGGTAAAGCCCAGCAGCGAGGGCAGGGCGCCCAGCGCCTGGGTCAGGTGGATGAACGGGTCGGCGGCGAGCAGGGTGGTTTCCCAGACAAAGCCGTAGCGGCGGGTGGCCAGCAACGCCAGCAGCATGCCCAGCGCGGTGAGCATCGCCAGCAGCCACAGGCTGTGCACCAGTAAGCCGAGCAGCCAGCGGTTGAGGCGCTGGCGTTGCAGCAGCACCAGCAGCGCCGGCGCCAGGTGCGCGGCCTTGGCGTCACGGGCAAAGCATTCGCTCAGCCACAGCCATAGGCGCCCCAGCCCTGCGCCATGCTCGCCACTCAGGGCAAAACCGATAGCCCAGCCCAACAGCATCAGCAAGTTCAGCCCGAGCAGGCTGCCCAGCGCCCAGAACACATTCACCGGGCGCTGCCCGTCGCCGAGGGCGGCCAGCGCCAGGCCGGCGCCGCTGAGCACGGCCAGCAGCAGCAGGGCCAGCAGTGCCAGGCGCGCGCCCTGCTTCCAGTGGCGCAGGGCGGTGCTCATGCCGTCGCGCTCGGCCAGGAACAACGCACGGGTTTCGATGCGCGTTGCCAAGTCGCCGCCTAGCTGGCGGGCACGGCGGTTGGCTTCCTGGTCCTCCAGGGGGCCGGCATGTTCCTCACGCAGGCGTACCGCTTCGGTGAGCCAGCGCTTGTCCAGTGATGTCGGTGCAGTCACAAGGTCTTCCATTGCACAGTTCAGGGCAGAAGCATAACCCACACGCCCGGTGCTATCCTCGCTGGCATGAATACATCACTCCCCCTCAGCCTGATCGCGGCTCACGCCGAGAACCGCGTGATCGGCATCGACAACTCCATGCCCTGGCATCTGCCGGGGGACTTCAAGTACTTCAAGGCCACCACCCTGGGCAAACCGATCATCATGGGGCGCAAGACCTGGGATTCGCTGGGGCGGCCGCTGCCTGGGCGGTTGAATATCGTGGTCAGCCGCCAGGTTGGGCTGCAACTGGAAGGGGCCGAGGTGTTCGGCTCACTGGAAGAAGCGTTGGTGCGCGCCGAGCAGTGGGCGCGGGAGCAAGGGTCCGATGAGCTGATGCTGATTGGCGGGGCGCAGCTGTATAGGCAGGCGCTGGAGAAGGGGCTGGTCAGCCGTATGTACCTGACGCGGGTGGAATTGGCGCCGGAGGGGGATGCGTGGTTCCCGGAGTTTGAGCAGGGGCAATGGAAGTTGATGTCGAGTGAGGCACAGGCTGAGGAAGGTAAACCGGCGTATCACTTCGAAGTTTGGGCCAAGGTTTGAGATGGACGGGGCTGCTTTGCAGCCCTTCGCCTATGTCAGATGGCGTACCGAGTACCTTGTGGGAGCGGGTTCACCCGCGAAGAAGACACCGCAGTGGATGGCACGGGCTTCGCCCGTGTTCGCGGGCAAGCCCGCTCCCACAGGGATCGCGCCAGCTTCTAGAAATTGAGCAAGACAGTTGCTCCCACAGGGCCCGGCGATTTGTCAGGTATGGCTCAGCTCGGCATGTTCATCGCCAGCCAGCACTTCCTTGTCGGTCTCTTTCAGCAGCTGGCTGGTCACCACGCCCGCAGTCATCGAGCCGTTCACGTTCAGCGCCGTACGGCCCATGTCGATCAGCGGTTCCACCGAGATCAGCAGCGCTACCAGCTCCACCGGCAAGCCCATGGCCGGCAGCACGATCAGCGCGGCGAAGGTAGCGCCACCGCCGACGCCAGCAACCCCTGCCGAACTCAGGGTGACGATGGCCACCAGGGTGGCGATCCACAGCGGGTCGAAGGTATCGATGCCCACTGCTGGCGCCACCATCACCGCCAACATGGCGGGATAGAGCCCGGCGCAGCCGTTCTGGCCAATGGTGGTGCCGAACGATGCGCTGAAGCTGGCGATCGACTGCGGCACACCCAGGCGGCGAGTTTGTGCTTCGATGTTCAGCGGAATGCTGGCGGCGCTTGAACGGCTGGTAAAGGCAAAGGTCAGCACTGGCCACACCTTGCGGAAGAAGCGCAGTGGGCTCACGCCCGTGGCGGCGAGGATGATGCCGTGCACCACGAACATCAGCGCCAGGCCCAGGTACGACACCACCACGAAGCTGCCCAGCTTGAGGATGTCTTCCATGTTCGAGCTGGCGACGACCTTGGTCATAAGCGCCAGCACGCCATACGGGGTCAGCTTCATCACCACCCGCACCAGGCGCATTACCCAGGCCTGCAGGGTGTCGATGGCCGACAGCGCGCGCTCGCCTTTCTCGGCATCGTCCTTGATCAGCTGCAGCGCAGCCAGGCCGATGAACACGGCAAAGATCACCACGCTGATGATCGAGGTCGGCTTGGCCCGCGCCAGGTCACCCACCGGGTTGCTGGGGATGAACGACAGCAGCAGCTGCGGGATATTCAGGTCGGCGACCTTGCCTGCATAGTCGCTGTGGATAACCTGCATGCGCGCGCTCTCCTGGGCACCGGCCACCAGGCCCTCGGCGCTGAGGCCGAACAGGTTGGTCAACACGATGCCGATCAGCGCGGCAATGGCGGTGGTCAGCAGCAGGGTGCCAATGCTAAGCACGCTGATGCGGCCCAGCGACGAGGCATTGTGCAGGCGCGCCACGGCACTGAGGATCGAGGCGAAGATCAGCGGCATGACGATCATCTGCAACAGGCCGACGTAGCCGTTGCCAACCAGGTCGAGCCAGGTGATGGTGGCCTTGAGCACCGGGTGGCCAGCGCCATAAATAGTGTGCAGGACCAGCCCGAAGACCACGCCCAGCACCAGGCCAAGCAGTACCTTCTTGGCCAGGCTCCAGTCAGTGCGGCGGGTTTGTGCCAGGCCCAGCAACAGGGCCAGGAACGCCAGCAGGTTTAGTGACAGCGGCAGGTTCATTGAAGCTCCAGCAGAAAAAAGCAGAAGTGGCATCGCCTCTGTGAGCGATTGCGAACGGAAATGCTAACAGGCTGAAAACAAACGAATTTATACCCAAATGGAATTTGTATAGTCGTTTATGGAATAACAGCGTGTCGCAAATTGCAATGAACGCGGCGTTTGCGGCTGCATGGAGGTCGTTATCGGGGGTTGCCCAAGGGGATTCTTGCACTAGCGTTTCTGGGTCATTTCAGGAGATTCGTACATGAAGTTCGCTCCGAAAGCTGTCGCCATCGGCCTGTCCCTGCTGTTCAGTATCGAAACCTTCGCCACCGAGCTCAAGCACTGGCCTGCCGAGGCGGCCAAACAGCTCGACAGCATGATTGCCGCCAATGCCAACAAGGGTAATTACGCGGTGTTCGACATGGACAACACCAGCTATCGCTACGACCTCGAAGAAGCCTTGTTGCCGTTCATGGAAAACAAGGGGCTGTTGAGCCGCGACAAGCTCGACCCATCGTTGAAGCTGATACCGTTCAAGGACACCGCCGAGCACAAGGAAAGCCTGTTCAGCTATTACTACCGGTTGTGTGAAATCGACGACATGGTCTGCTACCCGTGGGTAGCCCAGGTGTTCTCTGGCTTTACCCTCAAGGAGCTGAAGGTGCAGGTGGACGAACTGATGGCCTCGACCAAGCCGATCCCCAGCACCTATTACGAAGGTGACCAGGTGAAGGCCATCGAGGTCCAGCCGCCCAAGGTGTTCCAGGGCCAGGCCGAGCTGTACAACAAGCTGATGGAGAACGGGATCGAGGTCTATGTGATTTCGGCGGCTTCCGAGGAACTGGTGCGCATGGTCGCGTCAGACCCCAAGTATGGCTACAACGTGAAACCGCAGAACGTGATTGGTGTGAGCCTGCTGCTCAAGGACCGTGCCAGCGGCCAGCTGACCACCGCGCGCAAGCAGATCAGCGCCGGGCAATATGATGCCAAGGCCAACGAGGGCCTGGAGCTGACTCCGTACCTGTGGACCCCGGCCACCTGGATGGCAGGCAAGCAGGCGGCGATCCTGACTTATATCGATGAATGGAAGAAACCGGTGCTGGTGGGCGGCGATACGCCGACCAGTGATGGCTACATGCAGTTCCATGGGGTGGATGTGGGCAAGGGCGGCATCCACCTGTGGATAAACCGCAAGGCCAAGTACATGGACCAGTTGAACGGGATGATTGCCAAAAATGCGGCGGCGCAGGCCAGGGAAGGGCTGCCGGTGACGGCGGACAAGAACTGGGTGATCGTGACGCCGGAGCAGATCCAGTAGTTGGTGTGTTGCCTGTACCGGCCTCTTCGCGGGTAAACCCGCTCCCACAAGGACCCCACAGCCTTTGAGGCAGACGTCGTACCTGTGGGAGCGGGTTTACCTGCGAAAGGGCCCTGACAGGCATAAAAAAACCGGCGCTCAAGGCGCCGGTTCTTTTTTCACACTGTCAGAGCCTCACAGCCCTTCCAGCATCGCCTTGTTACGCACAGCGCCCTTGTCGGCACTGGTCGCCAGCAGGGCGTAGGCCTTCAGCGCGGTGGTCACCTTGCGTGGGCGTACTTCAGCCGGCTTCCAGCCCTTCTTGTCCTGTTCGACGCGGCGCTGGGCCAGCTCTTCGTCGCTGACCAGCAGGTTGATCGAACGGTTCGGGATGTCGATCAGCACCTTGTCGCCGTCGCGCACCAGGCCGATGGCACCGCCGGCAGCGGCTTCCGGCGAGGCGTGGCCGATCGACAGGCCCGAGGTACCGCCCGAGAATCGGCCGTCGGTGAGCAGGGCGCAAGCCTTGCCCAGGCCTTTGGACTTCAGGTACGAGGTCGGGTAGAGCATTTCCTGCATGCCCGGGCCGCCTTTCGGGCCTTCGTAACGGATGATCACGATGTCGCCGGCCTTCACTTCGTCGGCGAGGATGCCGCGCACGGCGCTGTCCTGGCTCTCGAAGATCTTGGCGGTGCCTTCGAATACATGGATCGACTCATCGACGCCAGCGGTTTTCACCACGCAGCCATCCAGCGCGATGTTGCCGTACAGCACGGCCAGGCCGCCTTCTTGCGAGTAGGCGTGCTCGAAGCTGCGGATGCAGCCGTTCTCGCGGTCGTCATCCAGGGTTTCCCAACGGGTCGACTGGCTGAACGCGGTCTGGGTCGGGATGCCGGCAGGGCCTGCCTTGAAGAAGGTGTGCACGGCTTCGTCATCGGTCTGGGTGATGTCCCACTTGGCGATGGCTTCTTCCATGCTGCGGCTGTGCACGGTCGGCAGGTCGGTGTGCAACAGGCCGCCACGGGCCAGCGAACCGAGGATGCTGAAGATGCCGCCAGCGCGGTGCACGTCTTCCATGTGGTACTTCTGGATGTTCGGCGCCACTTTGCACAGCTGCGGCACTTTACGCGACAGGCGGTCGATGTCGCGCAGGTCGAACTCGACTTCACCTTCCTGGGCTGCAGCCAGCAGGTGCAGGATGGTGTTGGTCGAGCCGCCCATGGCGATGTCGAGCATCATGGCGTTTTCGAACGCCTTGAAGTTGGCGATGCTGCGTGGCAGTACCGATTCGTCGTTCTCGCCGTAGTAGCGCTTGCACAGCTCGACAATGGTACGGCCGGCGGTGAGGAACAGCTGCTCGCGGTCGGCGTGGGTGGCCAGGGTCGAACCATTGCCCGGCAGGGCCAGGCCCAGGGCTTCGGTCAGGCAGTTCATCGAGTTGGCGGTGAACATGCCGGAGCACGAACCGCAGGTCGGGCAGGCGCTGCGCTCGTATTCGGCGACTTTTTCGTCGGAAGCGGTGGAGTCGGCAGCGATGACCATGGCGTCGACCAGGTCCAGGCCGTGGCTGGCCAGCTTGGTCTTGCCGGCTTCCATCGGGCCGCCGGAAACGAAGATCACCGGGATGTTCAGGCGCAGGGCGGCCATCAGCATGCCGGGGGTGATCTTGTCGCAGTTGGAGATGCACACGATGGCGTCGGCGCAGTGGGCGTTGACCATGTATTCCACGGCGTCGGCAATGATCTCGCGGCTTGGCAGCGAGTACAGCATGCCGTCGTGGCCCATGGCGATGCCGTCATCGACCGCGATGGTGTTGAATTCCTTGGCCACGCCACCGGCGCGTTCGATTTCGCGGGCGACCAGCTGGCCCAGGTCCTTCAGGTGCACGTGGCCCGGGACGAACTGGGTGAACGAGTTGGCGATGGCGATGATCGGTTTCTTGAAGTCTTCGTCCTTCATCCCGGTAGCGCGCCACAGGGCACGGGCGCCGGCCATGTTGCGGCCTTGGGTGGAAGTCTTGGAACGATAATCAGGCATGAAACACTCCTGGCGGCTTAATCAGGTCACAAAAAGGGGAGTGAGCTTCTCTTGTCCTTTGTACCGCAGGCCGGTTGCCACTGGCACGGATGGGGCCGAAGACCGCGCGGGATCGCCGCGTGCTTGGCCAGAGCTCATAAACCCGCCGGGGATGACTGGCGATGAATAGGCCGATTCTACACCGCTGGCGCGGCGAGGGAATGCAGATGTGGATGGTTGGCGGGGAGATTGCAGCAGGAAAGGGCCGCTGGGCGGCCCTTTTTGGCAGATATCAGCTGTTTGGCAGCAAGCGGCAGGTGATGCTCTTGATGTAGCGGGTTTCGGCGATGGCCGGGTGGACCGGGTGGTCTGGGCCCTGGCCGCCGCGCTCGAGCAGCTGCAGGTTGCGGTCCAGGTGGCGGGCGCTGGTCAGCAGGATGTTGTGCAGGTCGTCCTCGGGCAGGTGCATCGAGCACGAGGCGCTGACCAGGATGCCGTCCTTGCTCAGCATGCGCATGGCCTGTTCGTTCAGGCGGCGGTAGGCCGCTTCACCGTTTTTCAGGTCCTTCTTGCGCTTGATGAAGGCGGGTGGGTCGGCAATGATCACGTCGAAGCGCTCTTCGGCGGCTTTCAGCTCGCGCAGGGCTTCGAACACGTCGCCTTCGATGCAGGTCAGCTTCTCGCTGATGCCGTTCAGTGCAGCGTTACGCTCCACGCCATCCAGGGCAAAGCCCGAGGCATCGACGCAGAATACTTCGCTGGCGCCGAAGGCACCGGCCTGCACGCCCCAGCCACCGATGTAGCTGAACAGGTCGAGTACGCGCTTGCCCTTCACGTAAGGGGCCAGGCGTGCACGGTTCATGCGGTGGTCGTAGAACCAGCCGGTTTTCTGGCCTTCGCGGACCGGGGCCTCGAACCTGACGCCGTTCTCTTCCAGCGGCACCCAGTCCGGCACTTCGCCGTAGACGGTCTCGACATAGCGCTGCAGGCCTTCGGCGTCACGCGCGGCGGAGTCGTTCTTGAACAGGATGCCGCTTGGCTTGAGCACCTGGATCAGGGCGGCGATCACGTCGTCCTTGTGCGCTTCCATGGTGGCCGAGGCCAGTTGCACCACGAGGATGTCGAAGAAACGGTCGACCACAAGGCCTGGCAGCAGGTCGGAGTCGCCGTAGACCAGGCGGTAGCATGGCTGGTCGAACAGGCGCTCGCGCAGCGACAGGGCGACGTTCAGGCGGTGCACCAGCAGCGACTTGTCCAGCGGCAGCTTGATGTCACGCGACAGCAGGCGGGCGCAGATCAGGTTGTTCGGGCTCAGTGCGACGATGCCCAGCGGCTTGCCATTGGCGGCCTCGAGAATGGCCTGCTGACCGGCCTGAAAGCCTTGCAGTGGGGTCGCGCTGACATCGACTTCGTTGCTGTAGACCCACAGGTGGCCGGCGCGCAGGCGGCGGTCGGCATTGGCTTTGAGGCGAAGGCTGGGCAGGGACATGACGTCGCTCCGGGAAAAAAGAGCGGGATTATAGCGTGTCTGCTTTGTTTTCGGTGCCGGGCTCGACCAGTTGCCAGGCGCCAAGGCCGCTCACAGGGGCCAGGTCTGTGCCGATCAAGGTAAATACCTCCCGCAACGATTCTGTGTTTGGTCTCACTGCGCGTTAGAGGGTTAAAATCGCCGGTCCTAAACGAGTGTGCACGAATGTCCCAAGAACTCAGCGCCGAACAGATCCAGCAAGCCTTGCAAGGCATCACCATCCCACCTCAACCGCAGATCATGGTCGACCTGCAGTTCGAGCAGTACATGCCTGACCCGGACCTGGAAACCATCGCCAAGCTGATTTCGCAGGACCCGGGCCTCTCCGGTGCCTTGCTCAAGCTGGTCAATTCGCCGCAGTTCGGCCTTTCCAACAAGATTGGCTCGATCCAGCGCGCGGTGAACCTGCTGGGCAGCCGTTCGATCATCAACCTGATCAACGCTCAGTCGATCAAGGGCGAGATGAGCGACGAGACCATCGTCACCCTCAACCGCTTCTGGGACACCGCCCAGGACGTGGCGATGACCTGCCTGACCCTGGCCAAGCGCACCGGCATCCAGGCGGCGGACGAGGCCTATACCCTCGGCCTGTTCCATGACTGTGGCGTGCCGCTGATGCTCAAGCGCTTCCCCAACTACATGGATGTGCTGGAAGAGGCCTATGCCAAAGCCGACGGGGACACGCGGGTAGTCGATACGGAAAACCGTGCGTTCAACACCAACCATTCGGTGGTCGGCTATTTCACCGCCAAGTCCTGGCGCCTGCCCGAGCACCTCAGCGCGGCCATCGCCAACCACCACAATGCCCTGGCGGTGTTCCGCGACGAGAGCTGCCGTAACACCCAGAGCCAGCTGAAAAACCTGTTGGCGGTGTTGAAGATGGCCGAGCACATCTGCGCCTCCTACCGCGTGCTGGGCAACCAGGCAGTGGACCACGAGTGGCATGTGGTCGGCCCGCTGGTGCTCGATTACATTGGCTTGTCGGAATACGATTTCGAAAACCTCAAACAGAACATTCGCGAGCTGGGCGGGCACTGACAGATGCCGGAATTGCCAGAAGTAGAAACCACCCGGCGCGGTATCGCGCCGCACTTGGTGGGCCAGCGCGTCAGTCGGGTGGTGGTGCGCGACCGGCGCCTGCGCTGGCCGATCCCCGAAGACCTCGATGTGCGCCTGTCGGGGCAGCGCATCGTCAGCGTCGAGCGGCGCGCCAAGTACCTGTTGATCAATGCCGAGGTCGGTACCCTGATCAGCCACCTGGGCATGTCGGGCAACCTGCGCCTGGTCGAACTGGGCTTGCCGGCGGCCAAGCATGAGCATGTCGATATCGAGCTGGAGTCGGGGCTGATGCTGCGCTACACCGACCCGCGCCGGTTTGGCGCCATGCTGTGGAGCCTGGACCCGCTGAACCACGAGCTGCTGCTGCGGTTGGGGCCGGAGCCGCTGACCGACCTGTTCGACGGTGAGCGGCTGTTCCAGCTGTCCCGCGGGCGGTCGATGGCGGTCAAACCGTTCATCATGGACAACGCGGTGGTGGTGGGAGTGGGCAACATCTACGCCACCGAGGCGCTGTTTGCCGCGGGCATCGACCCACGCCGCGAGGCGGGAGGCATTTCTCGGGCGCGTTATTTGAAGCTGGCGATCGAGATCAAGCGGGTGCTGGCGGCGGCGATCGAGCAGGGCGGCACTACCCTGCGCGACTTTATCGGGGGTGATGGGCAGCCGGGGTATTTCCAGCAGGAGTTGTTCGTCTACGGGCGGGGCGGGCAGCCGTGCAAGGTGTGTGGCACGGAATTGCGCGAGGTGAAGCTGGGGCAACGGGCGAGCGTGTTCTGCCCGCGTTGCCAGCGCTGAGGTGTTTCGCTGTCCCCTGTGGGAGCGGCCTTGCGTCGCGCTGGGCCGCAAGGCCGCTCCCACAAAGGCCGCGCAGAGGCAGGCTTGAGCGTTCTCAGGCCTTGCCGGTAATACGGCGGTACTTTTCCATCAGCTGTTCTTCGGTTTCCGGGTGTGCTTCATCCAGCGGGATGCAGTCGACCGGGCAGACCTGCTGGCACTGCGGCTCGTCGTAATGGCCCACGCACTGGGTGCACAGGTTAGGGTCGATCACGTAGATCTCTTCGCCTTGGGAGATAGCCTCGTTCGGGCACTCGGGTTCGCAGACGTCGCAGTTGATGCAATCGTCGGTGATGATCAGGGACATGGGGACTCCGGCCGGGGCTCACCGCCCGGGCATGTTCAACGCAATGGGCACAATTGTGCCGCATTCGCGCCCGCAGTGCACGCGGGCGCGACAATCAGGCGTATGGCTTACTTCTTGAACCGTTCGGTCAGCGCCTCGGCCACCACCGGGTGGACGAACTTGCTGATATCACCGCCCAGTGCGGCAATTTCCCGGACCAGGGTCGAGGAAATGAACGAATAACGCTCCGAAGGCGTGAGGAACAGGCTCTCGACATCGGGGGCCAGTTGTCGGTTCATGTTCGCCAGCTGGAACTCGTACTCGAAGTCGGAAACCGCACGCAGGCCACGCAGGAAGACGTTGGCGCCCTGTTCCTTGGCGAAATGCGCCAACAGGGAAGAGAAGCCGATGACTTCGACATTGGGCAGGTGCTTGGTGACCTCACGGGCGAGCTCGACCCGTTGCTCCAGTGGGAACAGAGGGTTTTTCTTGGGGCTGGCCGCCACCGCGATGATCACGTGGTCGAACAGCCGCGAAGCGCGCTCGACCAGGTCGCCATGGCCTTTGGTAATGGGGTCGAAAGTACCCGGGTACAACACTCGGTTCATCGCGTCATCCTGGCTGGAGTGCGTTGGGGAGTCGGATGGTAGCGCAGCGACGGCGCCCCGGCCAAGTCATGCGGCCGGCTGATGGCACTATAGACAGGGGCCGTATTCGTTGTCATGCACTGTGTGCCAGGCGGGCGACCAGCGCCTCGCTGAGCCTGGCGCTGATGGCATACACCGACAGTTGTGGGTTGGCACCGATGCTGGTGGGGAACAGCGAGCCGTCGTGAATCGACAGGTTTTCCAGCTGATGATGGCGGCCCAGGCTGTCGCACACCGCCTGGCGCGGGTCTTCGCCCATGGCGCAGCCACCCATCACGTGGGCGCTGCCCAGGCGTGTGCGGAAGGGTTCCAGGCGCAAGTTGTCGATCATGGCCAGGGCCTGCTCCAGGCTGGATGCGGCGCTGGCATCGCTGTGCACAGGGGTTACCTGGCTGGCGCCAGCGGCGAACTGGATCTGCGCCATGCTGCGGTAGGCGCGACGCAAGCCGTCGCGCAGGTAATCGGTAAGCGGGTAATCGAGCACCGGCGAGCCATCGCCGCGCAGTTCCACGGCCCCACCCTGGCTTTCGGGGTGAAAACCATCGCGCAGCAGCGCCAGCATCACATGGGTATGCGGCAGTTCGGCCATGCGCTGGGCATTGTCGTGGCCGTGGCCGCCCAGCAGGGTACTGGCCAGGGCGGGGTGCAGCGGCGGTACTTCCAGTTTGTAGCCCACCGCGCCGTCGCTGCCATCTTGCCATTGGAAGTGGTCGCTGTAGATGGACTGGGGGGCGCCGTAGTAGGGGTCGATACGGTCCTTGAAGCGCGCAGAGCTGAAGTTCACCAGGTGCAGGAAGGTGCGTTTGCCCAGGCGGCCATGTGGGTCGGGCGCGTCAGAACGCAGCAGCAGGGCCGGGCTGTTGATACCGCCGCCGGCAAGCAGGTAATGGCGTGCGAGCACGCTGACCTGCCTGCCCGTGGGGTGTATGCCTTGGGCATCCAGGGCTTGGCATGTCAGGCCCTGGATGCGCTCGCCGTTGTGCTGGAAACGCTCGGCCCGGGCCAGGTACAGCAGTTCGCCACCTTGCTCGAGGGTGGCGGGTATACGGGTTACCAGCATCGATTGCTTGGCATTCACCGGGCAGCCCATGCCGCAGTAGCCCAGGTTCCAGCAGCCGCGCACGTTGCGCGGGATCACCGCCCAGCGGTAACCCAGCTGTTCGCAGCCACGGCGCAATACGTCGTTGTTGGCATTCGGTGGCAGGGCCCAGGGGGTGATACCCAGGTCCTGCTCCATGCGTTCGAACCAGGGGCGCAGCTCAACCTCGCTCAGGCCGCTCACGCCGTGGGCCGAGGCCCAGTGCGCCAGTGTCTGCGGCGGGGTGCGAAAGCTCGAGGTCCAGTTGACCAGCGTGGTGCCACCTACGGCGCGGCCCTGCAGAATGGTGATGGCGCCATCCTTGCTCATACGGCCCAGGCCTTCCTGGTACAGGCTGGCGTAGGCTTCGTTTTCCAGCAGGTGGAAGTCGCTGCTGGTCTTCAGCGGGCCTTCTTCGATCAGCAGTACCTTGAAGCCAGCGGCGCTGAGCATCTGTGCGCTGGTAGCACCGCCGGCACCACTGCCGATCACGGCAACGTCAGCTTCCAAGACAAGGTCGTGCTCCAGGCGTGAAGCGTCGTGGGTGAGCCAGCCGCGTTCGAGGCCTTGGCGAAACGGGTCGGGTACAGGCATTGGCAATGCTCTTGTTGTTTTCAGATTTTCGGTGGCCCTGGGTAGCCGCAGGCGGCCCAGGACTCGGGGCGTTCGTACCAGGCCATCTGCAGCAATTGCAGCAACGAGGCGTGACCCATGCGCAGCAGGTTCAGTGAGCTGTCCTGCCAGCGCTGCAGGAAGGCCGTGAGCTGTGTGGGGCTGGCTTGCCCCCAGGCGGCCCAGATGCCCGTCAGCGGGCCACGGGTGAGCGGCAGGCTGAGCACGTCGAACAATTGCCGGGTCAGCTTGAGCATTTGCGGCGACAGTGCCGCCAGCTTGTGGTCGAGGCTGTGCAGCACCAGCGTCTCGGTGGCCTGCGTGCCGGCCAGTACTACCGGGATCAGCGCACGCAGCAGCGGAAGGTCGTCGTCGCGCAGCACCTGATAGCCGGCAGCAGCGGTTTGCGCGCTACAGCCGACCAGGCTGGCGCCGGCCAGGAAGGCGCTGGCACCAAGGCTGAAACGCAGCAGGTCACGGCGGTGCATGGCCTGGCCCTCAGCGGATGAACAGCTTGTAGACCAGGCGCTGCAAGGCTTTGCCATAAGGCGGATAAATCAGCCGGGCGGCATTGAAGCGCTGTTTGGCCAGCACCGCCTTGGCTTTGCTGAAGGTCAGGAAGCCCTCATGGCCGTGGTAGTGCCCCATGCCGGAAGGCCCGATGCCACCGAATGGCAGGTCATCCTGGGCCACGTGCAGCAAGGTGTCGTTCAGGCATACGCCGCCGGAATGGCTGTACTTCAGCACATGTTGCTGCTCGCTGCGGTCGTAGCCGAAGTAGTACAGCGCCAAAGGCCGCGGCCGCTGGTTGATGTAGGCCAGCGCGTCATCGAGGCTGTCGTAAGGCACCAGCGGCAGCAGCGGGCCGAAGATTTCATCCTGCATCACCTGCATGCTGTCGTTCACTTTCGTCAGCAACTGCGGTGGCAGGCGCCGGCCTTGGCGCGCTTCGTCGGGGTACAGATCAATCACCTGCGCGCCCTTGGCGCGGGCGTCATCCAGCAAGTGCTCCAGGCGCTTGAGCTGCCGAGGGTTGATGATGGCGCTGTAGTCGGGATTGTCGGCGATGCGTGGGTACATGCGCCGCACGACGTTGCGGTAGGCATCGGCGAAGTCGTTCAGGCGCTCACGCGGCACCAGCACATAGTCGGGGGCGACGCAGGTCTGGCCGGCGTTGAGGGTCTTGCCGAAGGCAATGCGCTCGGCGGCAGCCTCCAGCGGCACGTTGGACGATACGACAGCCGGGGACTTGCCGCCCAGCTCCAGGGTGACCGGCGTCAGGTTTTGCGCGGCAGCCAGCATGACCTGGCGGCCGATGCTGGTGGCGCCGGTGAACAGCAGGTGATCGAAGGGCAGGTGGGCGAATGCCTGGCCAACCTCGACCTCGCCAAGAACCACGCTGACCAGGTCCTCGGGGAACACCCGTTGCAGCAGTGCCTTCAGGGCCAGGCCACTGGCCGGTGTTGCCTCGCTGAGCTTGAGCATGACCCGGTTGCCGGCGGCCAGGGCACAGGTCAGCGGGCCGATGGCGAGGAACAGCGGGTAGTTCCACGGCACGATGATGCCCACCACGCCCAATGGCTGGTACAGCACCCGCGCGCTGGCCGGCTGGAATGCCAGGCCCACCGCGCGCCTGGCCGGGCGCATCCAGCGCTGCAAGTGGCGTTCGGCATGGCGGATGCCTTGTACCGATGGCAGTAGTTCGGCCAGTAGGGTTTCATCGGCGCTGCGCCCCTCGAAGTCGGCATCGATGGCCTCGATCAACTGCTGCTGGTCTGCAAGCAGCGCCTCACGCAGGCTTTTCAGCCATTGCCGGCGCTGTGCCGCAGGCGGCATGGGGTTGCCGGCAAAGGCCAGGCGCTGGGCGGCGAACGTGGCTTCAAGATCGATGGCGGAGTGCACAGGAGGCAAGGCGATGGGCGAGGTCACGGCGGTCTCCCGGCTGGGCTTGAAGTCTCTAGAGCCTATACTCTAATTCGTACCATGGTGCGACTATTTTCGCAGCAGAGAACGGTGCATCAGTAGGGTGAATCGCCGTAAGATGGCCCTTTATCGAAAGCCCGCAGACTGGGAGCTGAGCATGGCCCCGCGCATGAAGACCCGAGAGCGCATCGTGCAGAGCAGCCTGGAGCTGTTCAACCAGCAGGGCGAACGCAGCGTCAGTACCAACCACATTGCCGCGCACATGGAAATCTCGCCCGGCAACCTGTATTACCACTTCCCCAACAAGCAGGCGATCATCGCCCTGTTGTTCAGCCAGTACGAAGAGCTGGTGGACAGCTTCCTGCGCCCGCCGCAGGGCCGCACGGCGACCGTTGAGGACAAGCGTTTCTACCTCAAGGCCCTGCTGGCGGCGATGTGGAACTATCGCTTCCTGCACCGCGACCTGGAACACCTGTTGGACAGCGACCCGGAGCTGGCTGCCCGTTACCGGCGCTTTTCAGAGCGCTGCCTGCGCCAGGGTCAGGCGATCTACCGCGGGTTCGTCGAGGCAGGCATCCTGACCATGGCGCCGGCGCAGATCGAATCGCTGACCATCAATGCCTGGATCGTGCTGACGTCCTGGGTACGTTTTCTCAGCACCACGCGTGAACATTCCGCGCACCTGGGTGAAGAAGCCTTCAAGCGCGGCGTCTACCAGGTACTGGTGCTGGAGCTCGGCTTCGTCACCGACAACGCCCGCCATGCCGTGGACGCCCTGTGCCAGGAATTCCATGTACCGTTCAATCAGGCCCTGGAGCAGTAGCCCAGGGTTCTAGTGCCATCGATCAGGAGATTGTCATGCCCCTTGCGCAATTGATCACCCCGCAGCAGTTGGCCGAGCGTCTGGACTCGCCCGGTTTGGTGATCCTCGACTGCCGCTTTGCCCTCGAGGATGTGGACTATGGCCAACGCAGCTATGCCCAGGGGCATATTGCCGGGGCGCATTTTGCCGACCTGGAGCGCGACCTCAGCGGGCCGGTGAGCAAGGGACGCACCGGGCGCCACCCACTGCCCGATGCACGGCGGCTGGTCGAGCGCCTGCGTGAGTGGGGCCTGGACAATGATAGCGAGGTGGTGCTGTACGACGACGGCCCCGGCGCCTTTGCCGCCCGTGCCTGGTGGCTGCTGGCCTGGCTGGGCAAGCGCAGTGGTGTGGCGATTCTCGATGGCGGCCTGAAGGCCTGGCATGCGGCGCACCTGCCGCTGAGCCTGGACCCGCCGGCCAAACGTGAAGGCACCTTCAGCGGTGAGCCGGACGCCAAGCTACTGATTGATGCCGAGCACCTGGGCAAGCGCCTGGGTAGTACTGACCTGACCTTGATCGATGCGCGTGCCTTGCCGCGTTTTCGTGGCGAAGTGGAGCCGATCGACCCGGTGGCGGGGCATATTCCCGGGGCCCAGTGCGCGGCGTTTACCGACAACCTGGGTGCTGACGGGCGCTTTTTGCCGGCGGATCAGCTCAAGCATCGCTTTGCCGAAAAACTGGCCGGGCGGGCGCCGGAGCAACTGGTGGCGTATTGCGGGTCGGGGGTGACGGCGTGCCATAACCTGTTTGCTCTGGCACTGGCGGGCTACCCGTTGGGCAAGCTGTATGCCGGGTCGTGGAGCGAATGGATCAACAACCCGGAGCATGGCGTGGCCACGGGCGAGTAACAATATCGGTGGTTTTAGCAGGGACTCTGTGGGAGCGGGTTCACCCGCGAAGAATCCTGCGTGGAGGATGGCACCGGCTTCGCCGGTGTTCGCGGGTAACCCACAGGGATCGCGCAGGCTGAGGACACTTGAGACTAGCTACCTTCCACCAACCACTGCGGAATCCGCCGCTCCAGGTAATACCCCGGGTTGCGCAGACTGCCATCGACAAAGCCCACATGGCCGCCACGGCGGTGCAGTTCGAAGCGAGTCAGCGGCGCCAGTTCGCGGGCAGTAGGCAGGCTATGGCCGGAGACGAACGGGTCATCGCTGGAGTGAATGATCAGCGTCGGCGTGCGGTTTTGGCCAAGAAAGAAATGGCTCGATGAGCGGCGATAATAGTCGTGCGCATCGCGAAAGCCGTTCAAAGGTGCGGTAACCTTGCCGTCGAACTCCCAGAACGTGCGCAGCTTTGTCAGTGGCCCCAAGCGCTGCAGCGTCGCCAGGCATTCATGCTGGCCGTTGTCGTGGAAGTGCCGCTGCTTGAGTTGCACATACGCCAGCATCTCGCGCATGAAATGCGCCTGGTACACCTTCGAAAAGCCCTGGCCGATGCGGTCGGCGCAGTGGTCCAGGCGAAACGGCACCGACACCGCAACCGCAGCTTGCAACTGGCTGGCGACGCCACTCTCGCCCAGGTACTTGAGCAGTACATTGCCCCCCAGCGAGTACCCCACCGCATACAGCGGCGCCAACGGGCGCTGGGCGCGCAGGTGGCTGATGATTTCGGCCAGGTCTTCGCTGGCGCCGGAATGGTAGCTGCGTGGCAACAGGTTGGGTTCGCCCGAGCAGCCGCGCCAGTTCGCTGCCACGCTGGCCCAGCCGCGCGCTTGCAGCGTTTGCTGCAAGCCTTTCACGTAGGGTGAATGGGACGAGCCGGTCAGCCCATGCAGCACCAGTACCAACGGGGCATGCGGCTGGTGTGGACCATGCCAGTCCAGGTCGATGAAGTCACCGTCGGCCAGCCACAGCCGCTCGCGGTTGCGTTGCAGTGCAGGCAGCTTGCGCCACAGCGGCCCCCACAAGGTTTGCAGGTGGGGGTTGGACAGGCCGATGGCCGGGCGGAAAGGGGCGCTGGTGCTGGGCATGCTGGGGCGACTCGTGATGTGCCTGCCTAGAGTGCCATGAAACAGCGCCACTGTACCTGCGCTATTGGTCGGTGGCTGGCAGCGGTTGCTGGTCGTCCTGTGGGCCGCCACTGGCCAGTACCTTGTGGCTCAGGTCGAGCCGGCGCTGTCGACATCCTCGCGTCGTTCGGCCATGACCACTGCCAGCTCACGGGCAAATGGCGTATCGCTGAGGGTGGCGCTGGCCATGACGTCGGCCATGGCCTCCAGGGCAATTTCCAGGCGCTTGGCGGGCAGCGTCAACGGAAAGACCGTGGCGTCCGTGTAGGTGAATGCATTCGGGTCGCCGCCCACGCGGGTCATGAGGGCTGAATGTTGGCCCGCATCCAGCTTGCTGCTGCCTTCGAAAAGCAGATGTTCCAGGGCATGGGAGAGGCCGGTGTGGCCTTCAGGTTCGTAGCTGGAGCCGACGTGGTACCACAGTTGCACGCTGACCAGTGGCGCGCGGTGGTCTTCGCGCAGGTAGACGCGCAGGCCGTTGGCGAGGGAGAAAGCACTTACAGCGCTTGCGGGTATGGGCGGGGAGGGGCGTTGGGTCATGGTTGAAGTGCTCCTGCATAAACGAAGGAGCAGCTTTAGCCATGCTGCAGGCGGGCTGGCGGTAACCAAGTACGCCAGCCCGGGGTTATGTGGTCAGCCCCGCTGCCAGAGCGCGTAGTGCACCTGGCCGGTCTTCTTCTCGCGGTGCAGGCGCCAGTTGCCTGGCAATTGCAAGGTCGATGGTGCGGCCTCGCTTTCGGTGTAGACCCAGGCCTGTTCGCTCAGCCACTGGTTCTGCTCCAGCAGGTTGCAGGTATTGGCCAGTAGGTCCTGGTGGAATGGCGGGTCGAGGAACACCACGTCGAACTGCTGCTTGGCCGGGTTCTGCAGGTAGCGCAGTGCGTCGGTTTGCAGGATCTGCCCGCGCGGGCAGCGCAGGATCTCCAGGTTGTTCTTCAGGTTGGCGATGGCCGCCGGGTTGCTGTCCAGCGCCACGGCGTCCTCGGCCCCGCGGGACAGGGCCTCGAGCACCAGTGCGCCGCTGCCGGTGAAGGCGTCCAGCACGCGGGCGCCCTCGATATAGGGCGCCAGCCAATTGAACACGGTTTCACGCACGCGGTCAGGCGTTGGCCGCAGGCCTTCGCCTTCCGGCACCGCCAAGCGGCGGCTGCGCCATTCGCCGGCGATGATGCGCAGGTGGCCCTGGCCCTTGCTTTGGCCCGCTTGCGGGCGGGCGGGAGGGGTGGATCTTGGCATTAGTGCTCCGGTACCCCGAGCGGTTGCTCGGAGGGCTTGTCAGTGGGTGCTGGCAGCGGTTTTTGTGGCACTTTCGGGCCAACGGTGACGATCACCAGTTTATCGGCTGACAGGTGTTTGTTCATGGCCGCCTTGACCTGCTCGACGGTGAGGGCCTGGGACTGCTGCATGAAGTCTTCCAGCCAGGTCAGCGGCAGGTTGTAGAAGCCAATGGCGCCCAGTTGGCCGACGATGCTGGCGTTGCTGGCATTGGACAGCGGGAAGCTGCCGGCCAGCTCGCGCTTGGCGTCGTCCAGCTCCTGCTGGGTGGGGCCGGCCTTGAGGTAGTCGGCAAGTATGCCCTGCACCAGCTTGAGCGTGCCTTCGCTGAGCTCGGCACGGGTTTGCAGGTTGATCATGAACGGGCCGCGGACTTGCATCGGGCTGAACACCGAGTACACGCCGTAGGTCAGCCCGCGCTTCTCGCGCACTTCACTCATCAGCCGGGTACCGAAGGCACCGCCGCCGAGGATCTGGTTGCCCAGCGACAGCGCTGGCCAGTCCGGGTCCTGGCGGTCGATGCCGAGCTCGGCCAGCATCAAGTGGGTCTGCTTGGACGGGAAGTCGATGTGGGTCAAACCTGCCTTGGCATCAGCGGGTTGCGCCGGTGCGGCCAGTGCTGGGCCCTTGGGCAGGCCGGCGGACACCTGGGCGGCAATGGCCTCGGCCTCGGCGCGGCTGAGGTCGCCGACCAGGGCGATGACCGCGTTGCCGCCAGTGTAGGCCTTGGCGTGGAAGGCGCGCAGCTGGGCCAGGGTGATGCCGTTGATGCTTTCGGCGGTGCCGTCGCTCGGGTGGGCGTAGGGGTGGTCGCCGTAGAGCTTGCCGAACAGCGCCTTGCCGGCGATCTTGCCGGGGTTCTGCTTGTCGTATTCGAAGCCGGCCAGCATCTGGTTCTTGATGCGTTTGAGGGCATCCTCGGGGAAGCTCGGCTTGCCGGCTACCTCGGTGAACAGCTTGAGCGCTGGCTCGCGTTTGTCCTTGGCGCTGAGGCTGCGTAGCGAGGCCACGGCCATGTCGCGGTAGGAGCCGTTGCCAAAGTCTGCGCCGAGGCCTTCGAAGCCTTCGGCGATGGCGGTCACGTCCTTGCCGGCCACGCCCTCGTTGAGCATGGCGTTGGTCAGGGCAGCCACCCCAGGTGTGCTGCCATCCTGGCTGCTGCCGGCGGCGAAGGTGACGCGCAGGTCGAACATTGGCAATTCACGGGCTTCGACGAACAGCACCCGGGCACCCTCGGCAGTGGTCCAGTTCTGGATGTTCAGTTGGCGCCGGCTGGGCGCCTTGCCATCCAGCTCGGCCAGCGACTGCAAGGTGTTGGCCGGGCGGGCTGCGCTGTTGTCGGCCTTGACGGCGTTGTCGGCCATGGCCGGGGCGGCCAGCACTGCCGCCAGCGCCAGGGCGCGGATGCCCGTGGCCAGCAGGGTTGGGCGTGGTGCGCGACGATCACTCATGAGCGGACTCCTCAGGCAGTACATGGGCAACGCTCAGGCGTTCGCGGGTGAAGTAGGTGCGCGCGGCGTTCTGGATGTCCTGCGGGGTTACACGCTTGA
The DNA here is from genome assembly GCF_039673335.1 of Pseudomonas sp. TWI929. Lineage (NCBI taxonomy): Bacteria > Pseudomonadati > Pseudomonadota > Gammaproteobacteria > Pseudomonadales > Pseudomonadaceae > Pseudomonas > Pseudomonas sp. TWI929. Next base: position 42,117 of record NZ_JBDJLK010000007.1, on the reverse strand, counting down.
GCTCGTCCAGCTCGCTGTCGATCAGCTTCCAGGAAAGGCCGACGGTTTCCAGCTGGCCGATGGTGGTGGCCTGGCTGCTGATGGAGTCGCGGTCGTAGACCAGGCCGGCGATGACCTGGGCGCGTACGCGTTCCAGCTCTTCGGCGCTGGGCGGGGTGGTCTTGAGTTCGTCAAGCAACTGCCACACGCCCTTTTCGACATCGGCGAGGGTTTTCTGCTTCTGCACGTTCGGCGTGGCCGAGATCAGGAACAGGCTGTCGCCACGGGTGAAGGCGTTGTAGCTGGACGAAGCACCGGCCACCAGCTCCTGGCCACGCTCCAGGCGTGCTGGCATGCGGGCGCTGTAGCCGCCATCGAGCAGCGCCGAGATCAGACGCAGGGCCTGCACGGTGCGCGGGTCCTTGGCGGTTGGCAGGCCAGGTACGTTGAAACCGTAGATCAGGCTGGGCAGCTGGGTGCGTACGTGCAGCGTCAGCTGGCGCTGGCCAGGCTCGGCCAGTTCCAGTGGCAGCTTGGCTGGCGGCACGGCGCGCTTGGGGATGCTGCCGAAGTATTTCTGCGCCAGGCCTTTTACCTCGTCGGCGGTGACGTCACCGACCACCACCAGGGTGGCATTGTTCGGGGCGTACCAGGATTCGTACCAGTGGCGCAGCTCCTCGACTTTCATGCGTTCGAGGTCGGCCATCCAGCCGATGGTCGGGGTGTGGTAGCCGCTGGCCGGGTAGGCCATGGCACGGAACAGCTCGAATGCCTTGGAGTTGGGCTGATCGTCGGTGCGCAGGCGGCGTTCTTCCTTGATTACCTCGATTTCCTTGCTGAACTCGTCGGCTGGCAGGCGCAGGCTGGCCAGGCGGTCGGCCTCCAGCTCCAGGGCTACTGGCAGGCGGTCGCGGGCCAGCACCTGGTAATAGGCGGTGTAGTCGTCGCTGGTGAAGGCGTTTTCTTCGGCGCCCAGGTCACGCAGCACGCGCGAGGCCTCGCCGGGGCCGAGCTTGGCGCTGCCCTTGAACATCATGTGCTCCAGCGCGTGCGACAAGCCGGTCTGGCCCGGGGTTTCGTAGCTGGAACCGACCTTGTACCAGATCTGCGAGACCACCACCGGCGCGCGGTGGTCTTCGCGCACGACGACCTTCAGGCCATTGTCGAGGATGAATTCGTGGGTGGGTTGCACATCGGCGGCGAAGGCCGCGAGCGGCAGGCAGAGCGTGCCGAGCAACAGGCCAGCGGCGCGGCGGGCTAGAGCATTCATAAGGTGTTTAACCTGTTCGGCGGCCCGCTGGGTTTAGCGTCGGCGGGCCAGGAGGTGCTAGGATACTGATCCGGTTGCCTGGCGACCATGCCTGTCGCCGTTCTGGCCCACAGGACACTAAGACAAAACGTTGCGCATGAACCAGCCGGCTTCAAGATAGTCTGTTCTGCGTAGAGAGAATTCCCGATGGGCCATTGCTGGCCCATCGCTACCCTGAGATAGCCGTCTTCCATGTTTGGTTCCAACGACGACAAAAAAGCGCCGGCCGAGGCTGGCGAAAAGAAAGGCCTGTTCAGCTGGTTTCGCAAGAAGCCGCAGCAACCTGTGGGCGCGGGCGAGCCCGCGACTGAAGCCCCCGCCGTCGAGCAACCTGTAACTGCTCCGGTCGAGGCACCCACTGCTGAAGCGCCGCAAGCCCCCGAGCCCATTCAGGCCCCTGCGGTCCCACCGCAGATTGAGCCGCAGCAGGTTGCCGAGCCAGCTCCATCCCCGGTAGTTGAGGCTCCAATGCCCGAGCCGGTGGCTTCCCAGCCGTTGCAGGCCCCTCAGCCCGAGCCGGTGGCTTCCCAGCCGCTGGTGGCACCAGCGCCGCAGCCAGTCGCCTCCGCACCTTTGCAGGCAGCACCGGTCGAGGTTGCCCGTGTCGAGGCCGCCCCGGTCGCCGAAGCGGCCGCGCCGGTCAGCAACCTGGTACTGCCGGTTGCCGAAGAGCCCGTGGCCCTGGTGCCGGACCTGGAGCCGAAAGCACCGCCTGCCATCCCGGAACGCCCAGCACCGGTCGCTGCGCCGGTCGAGCCTGCTCCTGCAGCAGCGCCCGCGCAGGCCGAGCAGGCCAAGCTCGGCTTTTTCGCCCGCCTTAAACAGGGCCTGTCGAAGACCAGTGCCAGCATTGGCGAAGGTATGGCCAGCCTGTTCCTCGGCAAGAAGGTCATCGATGACGACCTGCTCGACGAAATCGAAACGCGCCTGCTGACCGCCGACGTCGGCGTGGAGGCCACTTCGGCCATCGTTCAGAACCTTACCCAGAAGGTCGCCCGCAAGCAGCTGGCAGACGCCGATGCACTGTACAAGTCGCTGCAGGAAGAACTGGCCGCGCTGCTGCGCCCGGTCGAGCAGCCGCTGAAGGTGCAGGCGCAGAACAAACCCTATGTGATCCTCGTGGTTGGCGTGAACGGCGCTGGCAAGACCACCACCATCGGCAAGCTGGCCAAGAAGCTGCAACTGGAAGGCAAGAAGGTAATGCTGGCTGCCGGTGATACCTTCCGTGCTGCGGCTGTCGAGCAGCTGCAGGTGTGGGGCGAGCGCAACCAGATCCCGGTTATCGCCCAGCACACTGGCGCCGACTCCGCCTCGGTGATCTTCGATGCGGTGCAGGCTGCCAAGGCCCGTGGCGCCGATGTGCTGATTGCCGACACCGCCGGCCGCCTGCACACCAAAGACAACCTGATGGAAGAGCTGAAGAAGGTCCGCCGGGTCATCGGCAAGCTCGACGCCGAGGCGCCGCACGAGGTGCTGCTGGTGCTCGATGCCGGCACTGGCCAGAACGCCATCAGCCAGGCCAAGTACTTCAACCAGAGCGTCGAACTGACCGGCCTGGCCCTGACCAAGCTGGACGGCACCGCCAAGGGCGGGGTGATCTTCGCCCTGGCCAAGCAGTTCAACATCCCGATCCGCTTCATCGGTGTTGGTGAAGGCATCGACGACCTGCGCACTTTCGAAGCCGAGCCGTTCGTCAAGGCTCTGTTCGCCGAGCGAGACTGACCATGATCCGATTCGAACAGGTTGCCAAGCGCTATCCCAATGGTCATGTGGGTTTGCATGAGCTGAGTTTCCGGGCGCGCCGGGGCGAATTCCTGTTCGTCACCGGCCACTCGGGCGCAGGCAAGAGCACCTTGCTGCGCCTGCTGCTGGCCATGGAGCGCCCGACCAGCGGCAAACTGATGCTGGCCGGGCAGGACCTGGGCCAGATCAGCAACGCGCAGATCCCGTTCCTGCGCCGGCAGATCGGCGTGGTGTTCCAGAACCACCAACTGTTGTTCGACCGCACGGTGTTCAACAACATCGCCTTGCCACTGCAGATACTCGGCCTGTCCAAGGCTGAGGTCGCCAAGCGGGTGGACTCGGCCCTGGAGCGTGTGTCGCTGGCCGACAAGGGCGAGCTGTTCCCGGCCGACCTGTCCACCGGCCAGCAGCAGCGGGTGGGTATCGCCCGTGCCATCGTCCATCAGCCGGCCCTGCTGCTGGCCGACGAACCCACCGGTAACCTCGACCCGCGCCTGGCTGCAGAGATCATGGGCGTGTTCGAGGACATCAACCGCCTGGGTACCACGGTATTGATCGCCAGCCACGACCTGGCACTGATTGCGCGCATGCGCCACCGCATGCTGACCTTGCAGCGCGGTCGCTTGATCGGCGATGGGGAGGCCGGGCAATGAGCACTACACGAACGCCGAAGGTTTCCGAGCGGGTTGCACCGAAACCGGCCGACACACAACCGGCGAAGAAAAAACGCGGCGAAGACGATGACGGCCCGGATTTTCGCACGTTGCTGCATGCCTGGCTGGAAAGCCACCGTGCCAGCATGGCCGACAGCCTGCGTCGCTTGGGCAAGCAGCCGATCGGCAGTTTCTTCACCTGCCTGGTGATGGCAGTGGCACTGAGCATGCCCATGGGCCTGTCGTTGCTGCTGAAGAACATCGAGCAGCTTGGCGGCTCGTGGCAGCGCGCTGCGCAGATTTCGCTGTACCTCAAGCTCGATGCCGGCAGCCGCGATGGCGAGGCGCTGCGCGACGAGATCAAGGGTATGCCTGGGGTGGCCGACGCGCAGTATGTCAGCCGCGAGCAGGCGCTGGAGGAGTTCCAGCAGCAGTCCGGCCTGGGCGAAGCGTTGCGTGAGTTGCCCGACAACCCGCTGCCTGGCGTGGTGGTGGTAACCCCGGCCGAGGTCGACAAAGCGGCTCTGGAAGCTTTGCGTCAGCGCCTGTCCGAGCTGCCGCGGGTGGACGTGGCGCAGCTGGACCTGGTGTGGGTCGAGCGCCTGGCCGCCATCCTCAAGCTGGGTGACCGTTTCGTCTTCGGCTTGGCCGTGATGCTGATTTCTGCGCTGCTGTTAGTAATCGGTAACACAATTCGTCTACACATTGAAAACCGCCGTATCGAGATCGAAGTGATCAAGCTGGTAGGCGGCACCGACGCCTACGTGCGCCGGCCTTTCCTGTACATGGGCGCCCTGTATGGCCTGGGTGCGGGCCTGCTGGCGTGGGGCATCCTGGCATTTGGCCTGAACTGGCTGAATGAGGCGGTGGTAGGGCTTTCCGGGCTGTACGGCAGTGACTTCGCCCTGGGCGGGGTGCCGGCGTCCGATGGTCTGTCGCTCTTGATCGGAGCAGTGCTGTTGGGGTATATCGGTGCATGGATTGCAGTCGCCCGCCACCTGAACGAGCTGGCGCCGCGATAGTTTTTACGTGCCAGCATTGACATTTTCTTCACTGCGGAACTTGTACCGTCGTTCCAGGTCAATGTTGGCAGCGCCCACAAGGCGCGAGTTTTGTAAGTCGGAGGTTCTTGAATGACCACATCGTTGCAACCTGCCTATGCCCTGGTACCCGGTGCAAACCTGGAAGCCTACGTGCACACGGTCAACAGCATCCCGCTGCTGACGGTCGAGCAGGAGCGTGATCTGGGCGAGCGTCTCTATTATGAGCAGGATGTCGAGGCCGCTCGTCAAATGGTGATGGCCCACCTGCGTTTCGTCGTACATATCGCCCGTAGCTATGCCGGCTACGGGTTGGCCCAGGCCGACCTGATCCAGGAAGGCAACGTCGGCCTCATGAAAGCCGTCAAGCGCTTCAACCCTGAAATGGGCGTGCGTCTGGTGTCCTTCGCCGTGCACTGGATCAAGGCAGAGATTCACGAGTTCATCCTGCGCAACTGGCGCATCGTCAAGGTGGCGACCACCAAGGCCCAGCGCAAGCTGTTCTTCAACCTGCGCAGCCAGAAGAAACGCCTGGCCTGGCTGAACAACGACGAAGTGCATCGCGTGGCAGAAAGCCTTGGCGTCGAGCCGCGTGAAGTGCGTGAGATGGAAAGCCGCCTAAGCGGCCAGGACATGGCCTTCGACCCGGCAGCGGAAGCTGACGACGACAGCGCCTTCCAGTCGCCTGCGCATTACCTGGAAGACCACCGTTACGACCCGGCGGTGCAGCTAGAGGATGCCGACTGGAGTGACAACTCCACCAGCAACCTGCACGAAGCGCTGCAAGGGCTGGATGAGCGTAGCCGCGACATTCTGTACCAGCGCTGGCTGGCGGAAGAGAAGGCCACGTTGCATGAGCTGGCGGACAAGTACAGCGTTTCGGCTGAGCGGATTCGCCAGCTGGAGAAGAATGCGATGAACAAGGTCAAGGCGCTGATCGCAATCTGATCGAGCCTTGGTTGCACAAAAAAGCCGCTGGCCCTGACTGGGTGAGCGGCTTTTTTATTTGTGCTGGCGATGCCCGCGAAAGGGCCCTCAAAGCTTGCGCGAAGAATCGAGCTGCATCAGGTAGCTAGGCCCACCCAGCTGGCTCATCTGCCGGCGAATCCACCCGGCCCGGCTGGCCACATAGGCGCTTGGCCGGCTGGCACTCCACTTGATCGGGCTTGGCAGTACCGCCGCCAGTTGCGCCGCCTGCTGGCGGCTGAGCCGGCTGGCATCGACGCCGAAGTGATAACGCGCCGCCGCCTGCGCACCAAACACGCCCTTGCCCCACTCGGCGCTGTTCAGGTAGACCTCGAGAATTCGCTCCTTCGACCAGAACAGCTCGATCAGCGCGGTAAACCAGGCCTCCAGCCCTTTGCGGAACCAGCTACGCCCGGACCACAGGAACAGGTTCTTGGCCACCTGTTGGGTCAGGGTGCTGGCCCCGCGAATGCTGCCGCCGCGCTCGTTGTAGGCCAGCGCCGCCTGGATGGCCGGGATGTCGAAGCCCCAGTGGCTGGCGAACTTCTGGTCCTCGCCTGCGATGACCGCGACCTTGAGTTCGTCGGAGATGTTCTCCCATGGCTCCCAATCGCGCTGCAGGTCGATCGGCTCACCGCTCACCCAGGACTGCACCTTGCGCTCGACCATCAGCGCCGTACCGGGTGGTGGCACCCAGCGAAACACCAGCACCAGCACGATGCTGCCGGCAGCGAACCAGAGCAGGGCGCGGGAAAGGCGGCGGAGAAGGGTTGGCAGCATGACGATGGCTTGGCCGTACGGGTGGAAGGGGCCATTATACAGACCCGATACAAGGAGTCGTCCCATGCTTCGCAGCTTCCTGATGCTTGCCGCCTTTTTCGGCTTTACCGGGGTCGCCCTCGGCGCCTTCGCCGCCCATGGCCTGAAAAACCGGCTGACGGCCGACTACCTGGCAATCTTCCACACCGGCGTGACCTACCAGCTGGTGCATGCCTTGGCGATCTTCGGCGTCGCCGTGCTCTCGGCGCACCTGCCTGGGCGCCTGGTCGGCTGGGCCGGCGGATTGTTTGCGTTGGGTATCGTGCTGTTCTCCGGCAGCCTGTACCTGCTGACCCTCAGCGGCCTGGGCAAGCTGGGCATCATCACTCCGATCGGCGGCCTGTGCTTCCTGGCCGGCTGGCTGTGCCTGGGCCTGGCAGCCTGGCGGCTGGGCTGACCGAGTGGTCCACTATCGCGACTAATGGCGCGTACCGCCCTTGGGTTACAGGGCGGTTCGGCGCTAGAATGCGGGCCCCAAAGAACAATGGTGGCCGTGCGCATGCGCATTCAACTGAACGGTGAACCTTACGAACTGCCTGCTGGCGAGAGCGTTGCAGCCCTGCTGGCACGCCTGGAGCTGACCGGGCGCCGCATTGCCGTGGAACTGAACCTGGATATTGTGCCGCGCAGCCAGCACGACAGCACGCTGCTGAACGACGGCGACCAGGTTGAAGTGGTCCACGCCATTGGTGGCGGCTGACAGCAGCCCGGCGGTTCACAAGCAAGCCCTGCAACCTTTTCCCGAGGAACAACGATGAGCAACGTTCGTAGCGACAAGCCCTTCATCCTGGCCGGGCGCACTTTCCAGTCGCGCCTGCTGGTCGGCACCGGCAAGTACCGTGACATGGAAGAAACCCGCCTGGCAACCGAGGCCTCGGGTGCCGAGATCGTCACCGTCGCCGTGCGCCGGACCAACCTTGGCCAGAATGCGGGCGAGCCGAACCTGCTCGATGTGCTGTCGCCCGACAAGTACACCATCCTGCCCAATACCGCCGGTTGCTTTGACGCCGTCGAGGCTGTGCGTACCTGCCGCCTGGCCCGTGAGCTGCTCGAGGGCTACAAGTCCCATGAGTCGCGGACCTTGGTAAAGCTGGAAGTGCTGGCCGACCAGAAAACCCTGTTCCCTAACGTGATCGAGACCCTCAAGGCTGCCGAAGTACTGGTCAAGGAAGGTTTCGACGTGATGGTGTACACCAGCGATGACCCGATCATCGCCCGTCAGCTGGCTGAAGCCGGGTGCATCGCGGTGATGCCGCTGGCTGGCCTGATTGGCACCGGCCTGGGTATCTGCAACCCGTACAACCTGCAGATCATCCTCGAAGAATCGAAGGTTCCGGTGCTGGTCGATGCCGGTGTGGGTACCGCGTCCGACGCCACCATCGCCATGGAAATGGGTTGCGAGGCAGTGCTGATGAACTCGGCCATTGCCCACGCCCAGCAGCCGGTGCTGATGGCTGAAGCCATGAAGCACGCCATTGTCGCCGGCCGCATGGCCTACCTGGCCGGCCGTATGCCGAAAAAACTCTATGCCAGCGCTTCCTCGCCGCTGGATGGTCTGATCAAGTAAGAGCCCCAGATGACTGACTCGCAAGATACGCCGATCGCCGCCGACGGCGACCAGCGCCCGCACCGCCGCATCAAGAGCTTCGTGATGCGCGCCGGGCGCATGACCGAAGGCCAGCAACGTGGCCTGGACCAAGGCGGCCCGCTGTTTATCCTGCCGCTGGCTGACAGCCCGGTGGACTACGACCAGGTGTTCGGCCGTTCGGCGCCGCGCACCCTGGAGATCGGCTTCGGCATGGGCCATTCCCTGCTGGAAATGGCTGCTGCCGCGCCTGAGCAGGACTTCATCGGTGTAGAAGTGCACCGCCCGGGTGTTGGCGCGCTGCTCAACGGCGTGCTGACCCAAGGGCTGAAGAACCTGCGGGTGTATGACTGCGATGCCATTGAAGTGCTGAACCGCTGCGTGGCGGACAACAGCCTCGACCGCCTGATGCTGTTCTTCCCCGACCCATGGCACAAGGCGCGCCACCACAAGCGCCGCATCGTCCAGCTGGAGTTCGCCGAGCTGGTACGGCGCAAGCTCAAGCCCGGTGGCGTCTTCCACATGGCCACCGACTGGGAACCGTATGCCGAGTACATGCTGGAAGTGATGAGCGCTGCCCCGGGCTATCGCAACCGTGCTGAAGACGGCACCTACGTGCCACGCCCGGAAGAGCGCCCGATCACCAAGTTCGAACGCCGCGGCGAGCGGCTGGGGCATGGGGTGTGGGACTTGAAGTTCGAGAAGGTGGATTGATCGACTGATCTGGCCTTTCGATGTGCTAGTGCTTGCAGAAATGCAGGCGAAAAAAAACCGCCTTGAGAAAGGCGGTTTTTTTGTGAGCGACAGGACTGAGTATCCTTCGCTCTGGGACTTCACCGAAAACACCCCACAGTCAGTGGATCATAGGCAGCCAGCAAAGGTGCGTCAACGATCAGAAATATCCAGCATCACGTGTGTCGGCGCGAATAACAGCTTTCATCACATATCCCAATTATCATCGCGCTGCTCCTGTGGGGGTTTGACCTGTGATGGGCCGGGTAGGAGAAGAATTCTGCTTTTCGGCCCCTTCACCGCCTGAGAACCGTGCCGGTGACTGACTTCGAAGGGCCATTAACCTGGCCACTTCACCGAAAATATCCCACAGTTTTCGAAGGCATCGAAGTACCGGTTAGATGCTGGAAGACTGGCCCGCCAATACGGAGGCCAAGGCATATGAAGCGTTTGCTTGATGCGCTGAGCCGCGTCTGGAAGCTTGTCCGGATCTTGATTGTGTTCAAGACCGTTCGGGACTTCATGCGCGACCACTTCGATGATGCCCGCTAAGGGCTAGTCAGGTGGTAGGGCTGCCCTGGTTTGCCGGGGCAGCTTTTAGCAGGCTCAGCCGCGGCGGTCCGCCACCACGCCAATCAACACGACCACCACCAGCAACACTGGCGCCAGTGCGTAGTTGTTGAACTGGCTCAACCCCTTCACCACCCACGGCGTGGCGTAGATCAGCGCCGCACCGCTGCCAACCATCACCATTACGGCCATGAACGGCACGCGCAGGGCGCCTGCCAGGTTGCCAAGGCGTTGCTCGGCCCAGGCTTTGACATCGGTGCCGAACAGCACCAGCAGGCAGCCTACCAAGGCCAGTGAAATCTCCGACAGGTTGCTGCGGCTCCAGCGGGAAACCGTCGCGAGCAGATCAAGTACCAGATCCATGGGTCATCCTTAGGTCAAGAAATACTGCAGCAGGTCATTGAGGAACAACTGGCCCCTTGGCGTGGCCACCAGTCGATCCGGTTCGACCTGCAAAAGGCCCTTTTGTTCGGCGGCGCGGCGTGCTTCGCGCAGTTGTTCCAGCGGCAATCCGGTGCGCTGGGTGAACAGTTCGGCTTCCACGCCATCGGTGAGGCGCAGGGCGTTCATCAGGAACTCGAACGGGAGCTCATCGACCGGCAGCAGCTTTTCGCCAGCCTTGTACGGTTTGGCCAGGTTCAGGTAATCCTTGGGCAGGCGGGTCTTCCAGGTGCGCAGGATGCGCCCGTCGGCGAAGGTCAGCTTGCCGTGGGCGCCAGCGCCTATGCCGATGAAGTCGCCAAAGCGCCAGTAGTTGAGGTTGTGCTGAGCGGCACGGCCCGCCTGGGCGTAGGCCGAGACCTCGTACTGGCGGAAGCCGTGCTCGGCCATCAGTGCCTGGCCGGCTTCCTGGATATCCCAGAGGATGTCGTCCTCGGGCAGCTCTGGCGGCTGGTTCCAGAACACCGTGTTCGGTTCCACGGTCAGCTGGTACCACGACAGGTGGGTCGGCCCCAGGTCGATGGCCTGGCGCAGGTCGCCCAGCGCGTCGTCCAGTGACTGGTCGGGCAGGCCGTGCATCAGGTCCATGTTGAAGTTGTCGAAGCCGGCTGCGCGCGCCATGCCGGCGGCGCGGACCGCTTCATCGCCATTGTGGATACGCCCCAGCGCCTGCAGTTTGGCCGGCTGGAAGCTCTGTACGCCGATTGACAGCCGGTTGATGCCGGTTTGCCGGTAGGCCTTGAACTTGTCCTGCTCGAAGGTGCCCGGGTTGGCTTCCAGGGTGATCTCGATATCTGGCGCGAACGGGATGCGCTGCTCCACGCCGCGCAGCAGCCGGCCAAGGGCGTCGGCACTGAACAGGCTGGGCGTACCGCCACCGAAGAAGATCGAGCTGATCGGCCGGCCTTGCACGGCGGCCAGTTCCTGGTCGAGGTCGGTCAGCAGGGCGGCGACGTAGGCGTCTTCCGGCAGTTCAGGCCCGGCAGCATGGGAGTTGAAGTCGCAGTAAGGGCATTTGCGTACGCACCACGGAATGTGGATGTACAGCGCCAGCGGCGGCAGGCTGGTAAAGCCCGCCGCGCCGGGGGTAGACAGCGTTGCGATCATGCCAGGCCCAGACGTTGGCGCAGCAGGGCCATGGCGCGGGCGCGGTGGCTGAGCTGGTTCTTGTCCACCGGCGCCAGGTCGGCGCTGGAGCAGTTGCGCTCCGGTACCCAGAACAGCGGGTCGTAGCCAAAACCGTGCTCGCCGCTGGCTTCGAACATGATGCGCCCGTGCCACAGGCCTTCGCACAGGATCGGCAGCGGGTCGTCGGCATGGCGCACCAGCGCCAGTACGCAGACGAACTGCGCGCCACGCTCGGCTTCAGGTACGTCTTTCAGGGCTTCAAGCAGCTTGGCGTTGTTCGCCGCGTCACCCTTGCCGTCGGCATAACGTGCCGAGTAGATGCCCGGCGCGCCACCGAGGAAGTCCACCGCCAGGCCGGAATCGTCGGCCAGGGCCGGCAGGCCGGAAATGCGAGCGGCATTGCGCGCCTTGAGGATGGCGTTCTCGACGAACGACAGGCCGGTTTCTTCCGGCTCGACCTGGCTGAACTCGCCGATCGAGCGCAGTTGCACGGACGCGCCGAGCATGGCCTGGAGTTCCTTGAGTTTGCCAGCGTTGTGGCTGGCCAATACGAGTTGCTGGAAATTCATCATTCGCCGGGGAAAACTTCCTGGTTGAAACTGAGGGAATTGCTGATGCCGCCGGTTTCGATATTCAGGTCGAAGGTGACGGTATCTGGCTGGTCGATCTTGAACTGGGCGATGTAGTACACCGCGCCTTGTTCGGTGATCTGCTTGAACGACAGCGGGCTGCTACGCCCGGTCAGGTCCTTGACCGTGCCGCTGACCAGCGCCGTGGTGGGCTTGTTGGCCTTGAGCACGGCAATGTTGAGCACGCCCTGGTTCTTGCTGCGCACCAGGCCGGTGGCCGCGGCCACCTCGGGTGTGAGCATGCTCGAAGTGAAAGCGCTGTAGTGCACCGTCACGTCGCCAAACACTTCCTTGCGCTCGGGGCGGGCGGCATCGGCAGCCAATACTGGCAGGGCCAGGCACAGGCTGATCAGGAACAGGGCTAGGCGACGCATGGGGCGATTCCTCCGGTGGGCGTCAGACCGCGAGGCGGTGCTCTTGCAGGCCTGGGCTGCTGACGCGGTAGATGCCGATTTCACCTAGAAGATTAGGCCAAAGCCGGCCACCCCACCCGTTGCGGTGCAAGTGGTCGACGGCCAGGCGGTCGAGCACCTTGGCGCGCCGCTCGTGCACCAGCTCTTCAAAGTCGGCGAAGGTGCAGAAGTGGATGTTCGGCGTGTTGTACCAGGTATACGGCATGAAGTCCGATACCGGCATGCGGCCTTTGGTCGCCAGGTACCAGCGGCAGCGCCAGTGTCCGAAGTTGGGGAAGGTGATGATGCACTGGCGGCCCACGCGCAGCATCTCGTCGAGGATGCGGTCGGGGTACTCCACGGCCTGCAGGGCCTGGGTCATGATCACCACGTCGAAACTGTTGCTGGCGAAGTTGCCCAGGCCTTTATCCAGGTCCTGCTCGATGACGTTGACGCCTTTGGCCACACAGGCGGCGATGTTGTCGGCGTCGATTTCCAGGCCATAGCCGGTGACCTGCTTGCGGTCACGCAGCGAGGCCAGCAGTTCGCCGCTGCCGCAGCCCAGGTCGAGTACCCGGCTGCCGGCGGGGATCCAGTCGTGGATGATTTCCAGATCGGCTCTCATGCTGTCCTCAGATGGCAATGCGGTTCATGTAGTTCGAAAAACCCTGCATGTAGCGAGGTGTGGGGATCAGGAAGGCATCGTGCCCATAAGGCGAGTCGATCTCCAGGTAGCAGACGTTCTTGCGCGCGGCCATCAGGGCGTCGACGATCTCGCGCGAACGGGCCGGCGAGAAGCGCCAGTCGGTGGTGAACGACATGATGCAGTAGTCCGCCTTGACGTGGGCCAGGGTCGCCGCCAGGTCGCCGCCTTGGGCTGCGGCCGGGTCGAAGTAGTCCAGCGCCTTGGTCATCAGCAGGTAGGTGTTGGCATCGAAACGGCCGGAAAACTCCTCGCCCTGGTAGCGCAGGTAGCTTTCGACCTGGAATTCGACGCTGTGGAAGTCGTAGTTGAGCTTGTCGCTCTTCAGCTCGCGGCCGAATTTTTCACCCATCGAGTCGTCGGACAGGTAGGTGATGTGGCCGACCATGCGCGCCAGCATCAGGCCACGCTTGGGGATCACGCCCTGGTCCTGGAACGAACCACCGTGGAATTCGGGGTCGGTGAGGATGGCCTGGCGTGCCACTTCGTTGAAGGCGATGTTCTGCGCCGACAGCTTGGGTGCCGAGGCAATGTCGACGCAGTGGCGCACGCGCTCGGGGTAGCTGATGGTCCATTGCAGTGCCTGCATGCCGCCCAGGCTGCCGCCGACCACTGCGGCCCATTGCTGGATGCCCAGGCGCTCGCCCAGGCGCACCTGGCTGTGTACCCAGTCTTCCACGGTCAGCACCGGGAAGTCGGCGCCATATGGCTTGCCGGTGGCCGGGTTGACGCTGCTGGGGCCGGTGCTGCCGTTGCAGCCGCCGAGGTTGTTCAGGCTGACCACGAAGAAGCGGTTGGTGTCGATCGGCTTGCCCGGGCCAATGCAGCTATCCCACCAGCCCGGCTTGCGGTCGGTGGCGGCATGGTAGCCAGCGGCATGGTGGTGGCCAGACAGGGCATGGCAGATCAGCACGGCATTGCTCGCGCTGGCGTTCAGGGTGCCATAGGTCTCGTAGACCAGTTCATAACTGGCCAGGGAGCGGCCACAGGCCAGTGCCAGCGGTTCATCGAACCGGGCGGTTTGCGGTACTACCAGACCGACGGAATCTTCGGGAAAGACAGTGGACATCGACCCTGCTCACGCTTGACGGAGGCGTAAGTCTAAAGAGCGCTACCCCCAGCGGCAAGCAAAGGCTTGCCGCTGGTTGCAAGCAGGCTCTGGCGAGGTCTAGATCATCCGCCACAGCTCTTGTGGCATACCGGCGTAAGCGGCCAGCGGGGGCATGACGAACGACTGGATCACCTGGATCGCCAGGAAGGCGAAGATCGGCGAAATGTCCATGCCGCCCAGGTTGGGCACGATGCGGCGGAACGGTGCCAGCACCGGTTCGCTGATCTGGTAGGCCAGCTCGGCGGCCGGGTTGTGGCTGTTGGGTGCAACCCAGGAGACGATCACCATGACGATCATCGCTACCCAGAAAATCTTCAGGAACAGCGCGGTGATGCCGATGATCGCCCACATCAGCAGGTGCAGGATGTCACCGAAGGTGCCGTAGGTGACCATCAGCACAAAGCCCATCAGCAGCGCCTGGATGACCACCGCCAGCAGCAGCGACGAGGTGTCCAGCCCGCCGATGCTGGGTATTACCCGGCGGATCGGCTTGAGCAGTGGCTGGGTGGCACGCACCGCGAATTGGCACAGCGGGTTGTAGAAGTTGGCCTTGACCAGCTGCAGCACGAAGCGCAGCAGGACGATCACCAGGTACAGGCTGACCAAGGTTTGCACCACGAAGATCGCGGCACCGGACATTGCATTCATCTAGAGCTCCTTATTTGCCCAGTTGTTCGGCCAGCTCGGCGGAGCGCGTGGCCGCAGCCTGCAGTGCCTGCTCGACGATGGCTTCGAAGCCGCTGGCCTGGAACGACTTGATCGCAGCCTCCGTGGTACCGGCAGGCGAGGTGACGCGGCGGCGCAGCTCGGCGGCATCGACATCGCTGGCAACCGCCATGCGCGCGGCGCCCAGGGCTGTCTGCAAGGTCAGCTGGGAGGCGGTTTCACGTGGCAGGCCAAGTTTTTCACCGGCTGCGGTCATGGCTTCGATCAGCAGGAAGAAATAGGCCGGGCCGCTGCCGGACACGGCAGTTACGGCGTCCAGTTGTTGCTCTTGCTCCAGCCATAGGGCGGTGCCCACAGCCGACAGCAGTTGCTCGGCCTGCTGGCGCTGTGCGCTGGACACTTCAGCGGTGGCGTACAGGCCGCTCACGCCCTGGCGCAGCAGCGCCGGCGTGTTGGGCATGCAGCGCACCACCGGGCGAGCGCCGACCCAGCTCTGCAGGCTGGCGCAGGTGATGCCAGCGGCGATCGAGACGATCAGCTGGCCATCCTGCAGGTCGGGTTGCAGGGCTTGGCACACGGCTTTCATGACCTGCGGCTTGACCGCCAGCACGATCACGTCGGCGCCGTCGATGGCCTGGGCGTTGTTCTCAAAGGCTTCGATGCCGTGTTCGGCCTGGATGCGGCTGCGGGTCTCGGCGCCCGGGTCGCTGGCGCGGATCTGCGAGGCGTCCAGGCCCTGGGCACGCAGACCACCGATAAGGCTGGCGGCCATGTTGCCGGCGCCGATAAAGGCAATACGAGTCTTGCTCATGTCAGGTCCTTGTGGGAAAGAGTGAGTAAAGCATGCAATCAGTGCTGCCCGTAGTCGCGGGCACCGAACAGGGCGGTACCGATACGCACCCAGGTCGCACCCTGAGCAATGGCTGCTTCCAGGTCGTGGCTCATGCCCATGGACAGCGTGTCCAGGCCAAGGCCAAGGCCTTCCTGCAACTGGCGCAGGCTGGCAAAGGCGGCTTCCTGGGCGGCGCGATCATCGGTGGGTTCCGGGATGGCCATCAGCCCGCGCAGGCGCAGGTTGGGTAATGCGGCCACGGCCTTGGCCAGGGCTGGCAGGTCGGCGGGGGCGCAGCCGGACTTGCTGTCTTCGCCGCTGACGTTCACCTGCAGGCAGATGTTCAACGGCGCCAGCCCGGCAGGGCGCTGCTCCGACAGGCGTTGGGCAATTTTCAGGCGGTCCACGGAATGTACCCAGTCGAAATGCTCGGCGATGGCTTTGGTCTTGTTCGACTGAATGGGGCCGATGAAGTGCCAGATCAAGGGCAAGTCGCCAAGCGCTTGCTGCTTTGTCAGCGCTTCCTGTAGGTAGTTTTCCCCAAAATCGGACACGCCAGCGGCGTGGATCTCGCGGATGGCGCTGGCGGGCTTGGTCTTGCTCACGGCCAGCAGCTGGACGCTGGCCGGCTCGCGCCCGGCGGCCTGGGCAGCACTGGCGATACGGGCGGAAATCGCGGAAAGGTTGTCTGCTAGGGTGGACATGGACGGATGCCGGCAGCTGTAGGGTTTTCGGCATTTTACCTACTTGAAGGCCTTTGGGGAGTCTCATGGATGTGACCGACCTGTTGGCCCGGGCTGTGGAGGCGGGGGCTTCGGACCTGCACCTGGCGGCGGGCCAGAAACCATTGTTGCGCCTGGATGGCGAGTTGCAGCGCATGGCTTTGCCACCCTTGGTGGCGGATGCCTTGATCGAAAGCATGGCGACCGTGCTGGAAGGCGAGCAGTGCGGGCAGTGGCTACAGGGTGATGAACTGGACCTGGCCTTGGCGTTGCCTGTGCTTGGGCGCTTTCGCTTGAACCTGTTTCGCCAGTTGAATGGCCCTGCAGTCACCTTTCGCCTGATCCCGGGGCGGATCGCCACGCTGGATGAGCTCGACCTGGCGGATGTGTTTCAAGCTGTTGCGCAGTGCCGTGAAGGCTTGATCCTGGTGGGTGGGCCAACCGGCAGTGGCAAGTCCAGCACGCTGGCGACGCTGCTCGACCAGCTCAACCGCGAGCGGGCGTTGCACATCATTACCCTGGAAGACCCTGTTGAAGTTATCCACAGCAGCCAGCGCAGCCTGGTCAACCAGCGTGAAGTCGGTCGCCATAGCAGCGGTTTCGCTCAGGGGCTGCGCAGCGCGCTGCGCCAGGACCCGGATGTGATCATGATTGGCGAGTTGCGCGACCTGGAAACCATTCGCCTGGCGTTGCGCGCGGCCGAAACCGGGCACTTGGTGCTGGCGACCGTGCATACACGTTCAGCGGCCAGCAGCATTGACCGCTTGGTGGAAGTGTTCGCTGCCGAGGAAAAGCCGCTGGTGCGGGCGATGCTGGCCGAGTCGTTGCGGCTGGTGGTGGCACAGGTGCTGGTCAAACGTGTGGGCGGTGGGCGGGTTGCGGCGCGGGAAGTGCTGGTGGCGACGCCGGCGGTGCGAAACCTGATTCGCGAAGGGCGGCTGGCGCAGTTGTGTTCGGTGATGCAGGCGGGTGGTGGGGACGGGATGCGGACGATGGAGGGGGCTTTGCGGGGTTTGCGAGAGAAAGGGCTGATCAGGGATCTTTAGTGCCTGTGCCGGCCTCTTCGCGGGTGAACCCGCTCCCACAGGTATAGCGTTGCCCGCGAGAGCGACGCCGTATCTGTGGGAGCGGGTTTACCCGCGAAGAGGCCGGCACAGGAGAGCGCCGATCAGATCAGCGCTTGGCCAGGCTCAGCTGCTGCTGTTCTTTGGGCAGCACGCGCTTGGCCACTACGTAATGCTTCTGCCAGTAAGGCTTGCTCAGGGTGTCGATGCTCACCCGCTTGCCACGCCGTGGGGCGTGTATGAAGCGGTCGTTGCCCAGGTAGATGGCAACGTGATTCACCCGGCGGCTCTTGATGTTGAAGAAGATCAGGTCGCCAGGCTTCAGGTCATCCTTGGCCACCTTGACACCGTGGCCCTGGGCCATGGCGTTGGAGGTGCGCGGCAGGTCGACGTCGGCGACATCGTTGAAGGCGTACTTGACCAGCCCGCTGCAATCGAAGCCCTTCTTCGGGCTACTGCCACCCCACACGTATGGGGTGCCGAGCACATTCACCGCACGGCTGAGCACATCGCTGCTCTGCTTCGGCGACATGGCGGCGACCGGCATGCCGCGGCTGCTGCTGGCGGCATTGCTCGGGCGGGCGCGTAGCGCGGCCTGCTTTAGCGGTGCGTGTTTCACCGAGGCGTTGGTGGTGTAGCCAGTGAAACCGTTAGGAAGACGTTGCTCACGATTGGTGGCGTGGGCGGCCAGGGGCAATAATAGGCAGAGGGTCAGCCATGTCTTGAACAAAGGCGGCATAGATGAAGCTCTTATGAATAGTTATGTGTTGGGCGCGCAACTTTATAACAGCTTTTTGATCAATCTTTGATCCGTTGGTCGATTGCCCTAGCGCCGTACGTCGGCCTGCGACAAGAAAGTCACATTTTTTTTTAGAAAATTTTTGGATAACCCAAAGGGGCTATGAATGAACAGTTATCAACAGGGGGCGCCCTTGCATGACACGCACAGCAAGACCATTGGTTACCTGCTATGGATTTTCGGCTTCACCGGGTCGCATCGTTTCTATTACGGCAAGCCGGTTACCGGCACGATCTGGTTCTTCACCTTCGGCCTGCTGGGCATCGGTTGGCTGATCGACCTGTTTCTGATCCCGTCCATGGACCGTGAAGCCGACCTGAGGTTCCAGCCCGGGCGCATCGACTACAACATTGCCTGGATTCTGCTGACCTTCCTGGGGGTGTTTGGCCTGCACAGGCTGTATCAGGGCAAGTGGGTGACGGCGATCATCTACTTCTTTACCGGCGGGCTGTTCCTGGTGGGGGTGCTGTATGACTTCTGGACGCTGAACACCCAGGTTTCCGAGCGCAATGCCTTGCGTTGAAATGCTTCGAGGCGTCGAACCGCCGCAAATAGGCTAGAAGCGCCCATGAAAAAGGCCTTGTCGCACCGAAGCGGCAAGGCCTTATTTGTTACTGACGGGTCTGCCGCTGTTGCAGCAACAGGTTGCTGAAACCTGCCCCGGCCAGCTGCTTCTGTGCCCCGGTCAGCTGTTCACGGTTGCTGAACGGCCCGACCAGTACGCGGTACCAGGTCTCATCCTTGACCGTGCCCGACTCCACCTTAACCGACTGGCCCAGCAGGATGATCTGCGCGCGCACTTTGTCGGCATCGGCCTGCTTGCGGAACGAGCCGGCCTGCAGGAAGAACTGGGTGGTCGCCGCCGGCTTGATCACTGGTGGCGCCGGTGGCGGGGTTTGGCCCAGCAGCGCTGCCTGGGCCCGCGCCGTGTCGATTTTCGCCGCTTCTGCCGGCGTCACCGGGGTAACCGGCTGGGCCGGTACCGGTGGCGTCTTCTCGGGCACGGCCTCTGGCGGCACGATGACCTCGGACTCCGGCAGCAGGGTGTAGAAGTCGTATTTCGGCTTCACCGGCTGCTGCGCGGTAGCCTGCGCAGGCTTGCTGGCTTCGGCCACTTTCTCCGGCTTCTGCTGCTCGGGATTGGCGCGCTTGATGTCTTCGCTGCCTGGTTCGAGCTTCATCAGGAAGACGATGAACGCGCCTACGGTCAGGCCGACCGCCAGCCATACCCAACCGGGTATCGGCTGCTTGGCCGGCGCCGTCTGGCGGCTGGCGCCGCGTTTGGGGGCAGGTTTTTTCTTGGCAGCCAACTTACATGCGCTCCAGGGTTTCCAGGCCGAGCAGTTCCAGACCTTGCTTGAGGGTGCGGCCAGTCAGGGCAGCCAGGCGCAGGCGGCTCTGCTGCTGCTCTGGGGTTTCGGCGGCGAGGATCGGGCAGTTCTCGTAGAAGCTGGAGAACAGGCCGGCCAGGTCGTACAGGTAGCTGCACAGCACGTGTGGCGTGCCCTTCTCGGCGACGTTGTTGAGGATTTCGCCAAACTGCGCCAGGCGCGCAGCCAGGTCCTGCTCGTGGGCAGCCTGCAGCACGATTTTGCCGTCGACTTCGTCAAAGCCCTTGCCCAGCTTGCGGAACACGCCGGCCACGCGGGTGTAGGCGTACAGCAGGTACGGTGCGGTGTTGCCTTCGAAGTTGAGCATCAGTTCGAAGTTGAAGCTGTAGTCGCTGGTGCGGTGCTTGGACAGGTCGGCGTATTTCACCGCGCCAATGCCCACCACTTCGCCAATGTGGCGCAGGTCTTCGTCGGCCAGGCTCGGGTTCTTTTCCTTGACCAGTGCATAAGCGCGTTCCTTGGCTTCGGTGAGCAGGTCGATCAGCTTCACGGTGCCGCCGTCACGGGTCTTGAATGGGCGGCCGTCGGCGCCATTCATGGTGCCGAAGCCCATGTGTTCCATCTGCATCGGGTGGCCGACGAAGCCGGCGCGGCGTGCTACTTCGAACACCTGGTTGAAGTGCAGCGCCTGGCGCTGGTCAACGAAGTACAGGGCGCGGTCGGCCTTGAGCACGTTGCTGCGGTAGCGCACCGCAGCCAGGTCGGTGGTGGCGTACAGGTAGCCGCCGTCGGCCTTTTGCACGATCACCGGCAGCGGGTCGCCGTCGCTGTTCTTGAACTCTTCGAGGAACACGCATTGGGCACCCTGGTCTTCGACCAGCAGGCCCTTGGCCTTAAGGTCGGCCACCACGTTGGCCAGGTCGTCGTTGTAGGCGCTTTCACCCATCACGTCGGCCATGGTCAGCTTGACGTTGAGCAGTTCGTAGGTCTTCTGGCAGTGCGACAGCGAGATGTCCTTGAAGCGCGTCCACAGGGCCAGGCAATCAGGGTCGCCAGCCTGCAGCTTGACCACCAGGCCACGTGCACGGGTAGCGAACTCTTCGGACTCGTCGAAACGCTTCTTGGCGGCGCGGTAGAAGTTCTCCAGGTCCGACAGTTCGTCGCTGGTGATCGGGTTTTCCTGCAGGTAGGCCATCAGCATGCCGAACTGGGTGCCCCAGTCGCCCACGTGGTTCTGGCGGATCACGTTGTCGCCGAGGAACTCCAACACGCGCGCCACGCTGTCGCCAATGATGGTCGAGCGCAGGTGGCCGACGTGCATCTCCTTGGCCAGGTTGGGTGCCGACATGTCGATCACCACCTTTTGCGCAGGGCCGGCCTTGCGCGCACCCAGGTGGGCGTCGGCCAGGGCGGCATCCAGGCGGTTGGCCAGGGCATCGGTGTTCTGGAAGAAGTTCAGGAAGCCGGGGCCGGCGATTTCGACCTTGCTGATGTCGGCGCTGGCCGGCAGGGCGTTGATCAGTTTTTCGGCCAGGTCGCGCGGCTTCATGCCGGCCGGCTTGGCCAGCATCATGGCGATGTTGCTGGCGAAGTCGCCGTGGGTCTTGTCCCGGGCGTTTTCCACCTGGATCGCCGGCGACAGCCCTTCAGGCAGCACACCGTCGGTGACGAGTTGGGTGAGGGCTTGCTGGATCAGCTGGCGAATGGTGTCTTTCATGGGGATCTCTTTTCGACCGCAAGCGCGGTGGAGCGCTTGGATGCGCAGGTGGAAAAACTGGGCATTATCCGTGGCTGGGAGCGGGTTGCCAACCTTTGGGGCTTGCCTGGCTTCAGAATGCCGGGGCCGGCCTGCGGCCCTTTCGCGACGCAAGGCCGCTCCCGCAGGAGGTATGCGTCTGCTGAAATCAATAAAGGTCGACCGGGTCGACATCCAGCGACCAGCGCACCTGGCGCCCGCTCGGTATCTGTTCCAACACTAGCAACCAGGCGCTGATCAGTCGATGCAAAGGCGCCCGGGTGTTGGCCTGTATCAATAGTTGTGCGCGGAAGCGCCCGGCACGGCGTTCCATGGGCGCCGGTACCGGGCCCAGCAGCTCGATGCCCGGCAGGCGCTGTTCGGCCAGCAGGCGCTCGGCGGCGGCACAGGCTTCGTCAAGGAAGCCTTCAGCCTGCCCCGGCTTGTGCGCTTCGGCGCGCAGCAAGGCCAGGTGCGAGTAAGGTGGCAGCCCGGCGGCGCGGCGTTCGTCCAGGGCCTGTTCGGCAAAGGCGAAGTAGCCCTGCTCGGTGAGCTGTACCAGCAGCGGGTGGTCGGCCAGGTGGGTCTGGATAATCACCTTGCCAGGCTCTTCGGCACGCCCGGCACGCCCGGCCACCTGCACGATCAGCTGCGCCATGCGTTCGCTGGCGCGGAAATCACCGGAGAACAACCCGCCATCGGCATCGAGGATGGCCACCAGGGTCACCCGCGGGAAGTGGTGGCCCTTGGCGAGCATCTGGGTGCCGACAAGGATGCTTGGCTGGCCGCGCTGGATGGTGTTGAACAGGTTGTGCATGGCGTCCTTGCGCGCCGTGCTGTCGCGGTCCACGCGCAGGATCGGGTAATCCGGAAACAGCACTTTCAGGCGCTCTTCAGCGCGCTCGGTACCTGCGCCGACCGGGCGCAGGTCAACGTGGTTGCATTGCGGGCACTGGTGCGGCAGGCGCTCGTCATAGCCGCAGTGGTGGCAGCGCAGCACGCCGGAGCGCTGGTGTACGGTCATGCGCGCATCGCAGCGCGGGCATTCGGACAGCCAGCCGCAATCGTGGCACAGCAAGGTTGGCGCGAAACCGCGGCGGTTGAGGAACACCAGCACTTGCTGGCCGGCTTCCAGGGTCTGCCGAATGGCCTGCTGCAGCGGGCCGCTGATGCCGCTGTCCAGCGGCAGGCTTTTCACATCCAGGCGCAGCATGCGCGGCGGGCGCGCACCGCCGGCGCGCTGGTTCATGCGCAACAGGCGGTAGCGGCCGGTGAGGGCGTTGTGCAAGGTCTCCAGTGACGGCGTGGCGGAGCCGAGCAGGATCGGGATGTTCTCCTGGTGGGCGCGCACCAGCGCCAGGTCGCGGGCGTGATAGCGCAGGCCTTCCTGCTGCTTGTAGGAGCCGTCGTGCTCTTCGTCGATGATGATCAGGCCAGGGTTTTTCATCGGCGTGAACAAGGCCGAGCGGGTGCCGATGATGATGTCGGCTTCGCCGTCCCGCGCCGCCAGCCAGGCGTCCAGGCGCTCGCGGTCGTTGACTGCTGAATGCAGCAGGGCGATGCGGGCGTTGAAGCGTTGTTCGAAGCGCGCCAGGGTTTGCGGGCCGAGGTTGATCTCGGGGATCAGTACCAGCGCCTGCTTGCCGGCTTCCAGGGTTTCGCGGATCAGCTGCAGGTAAACCTCGGTCTTGCCGCTGCCGGTAACGCCGGCCAGCAGAAACGCGCCGAAGCCGCCAAAGCCTTCGCGTACGGCGTCGAAAGCGTCGCGTTGCTCCTCGTTCAGCGGCAGTTCCGGCTGCGCCAGCCAGTGTTCATGGCGTATCGCCGGCAGTTGGCGGCGGACCTCGATCTGCACCAGGTCCTTGGCCAGCAGCAGGTCGAGGCTGTCCTTGTTCAGGTTGAGCTTGGCCAGCAAGCTGTGGGCCACGCCGTGCGGGTGCTGGGCCAGGGTCTTGAGGGCGTCGCGCTGGCGCGGCGCACGGGCGATGCGCGGGTCTTCCAGGCGGGCGCCGGGGGCCATGTGCCAGAAGCGCTCCTGGCGCATTTCGGCGGGTTCGCCCTGGCGCAGCAGCGTTGGCAAGGCCCAGCTCAGGGTGTCGCCCAAGCTGTGCTGGTAGTACTGGGCGGTCCACAAGCAGAGCTTGAACAGCGACGCAGGGATTGGCGACACCGGGTCGAGCAGGACGCTGGCCGGTTTGAGCTTGTCGGCGGGTACTTCGCTTTGTGCGCAAACCTCCACCAGCACACCAATCATTTCGCGGCGGCCGAATGGCACGCGAATGCGCATGCCTGGGGTCAAGGCCTGGCGCGCCATGCTCGCCGGCGCCTTGTAGTCGAACAGGCGGCGCAGCGGGGAGGGTAGGGCAAGGCGCAGGATGACGTCGGACACGCGGAAAGTCTCGGAGGGTATTACAAGAACTGGCGAGCCTAGCAGACGACGGTCGGTGCAAGCGACAACTTGCACTGGCGCGGCGCTCTGGTATTATTCGCCGCCTAATTACGTGCGGTATTCAACAATTGGTGTTGGGTGGCGGCACGCAGCTCGAGGAAGTGACCATGAAAGAAGGTATCCACCCGAACTACGAAGTAGTTGCAGTCACCTGCAGCTGCGGCAACAAGTTCGAAACTCGTTCGACCCTGGGCAACACCCTGGCGATCGACGTTTGCAACCTGTGCCACCCGTTCTACACCGGTAAGCAGAAAGTCCTGGACACCGGTGGTCGCGTACAGAAGTTCGCCGATCGCTTCGGCATGTTCGGTACCAAGAAGTAATCATGCGCATGGCGAACCCCTCGGGTTTCGCATTGCTGCAAAAAAAGGCGCCCCTTGTGGGCGCTTTTTTTATGGGCGTCATCTGGAATTTCCCGGCCCTGGCGTTTTGCCCGCTGCCGGAGCAGCCGCAGCAGGTGGCGGTGCGCCAGGTGGTGGATGGCGATACCTTGCGCCTGGTCGATGGCCGCAGCGTGCGGCTGATTGGCATCAATGCCCCGGAAATTGGCCGCAACGGGCGCACCAGCGAACCCTATGCCGAGGCGGCCAAGCAGCGCCTGCAGGCGTTGGTCAAGACCAGTGACGGGCGTGTCGGGCTGGTGCCGGGTATCGAGGCCAAAGACAAATACGGCCGCACACTGGCGCATATCTATGGCCGTAATGGCGACAATCTAGAAGCACAACTGCTCAGCGAGGGCTTGGGCTACCGCGTTGCGGTGGCCCCCAATGTGCGCCTCAGCGGTTGCCAGCAGCTTGCCGAACAGGCGGCGCGCAAGGCCGGTGCCGGCTTGTGGCACCGTTCGCCGGTGGTGCGTGCGGCTGATGTAAGGCAGTCGGGTTTTGCTGTTGTCGGTGGCCGCATAGAAGGCATCGAGCGCAATCGTGGTGGGGTCTGGCTCACCCTGGAAAATGCCGTGGTGCTGCAGGTTCCCGCTCGTCTGCAACGCAACTTCCCCGCCAGCTTCTTCGATAACCTCAAGGGACGCCAGGTCGAAGCGCGTGGCTGGGTGCTGGATCGTTCCCGCAAGGGTGGGCTCAAGCCCGGGCAGCGACGCTGGGTGTTGCCGTTGACCGATCCGAGCATGTTGGAGCGCATTTCAGGCTAAAAGATGTAGACATTCCGCTATTAGATTGTACACACTGTGAGCCGTATGCCCCCGTGGGTTATAGCGTAAAGTCGTAGGCTAAAGGCCTTGACACAAGTGACCGACCAGTCTTGTGACTCCCCGGCTCTTTGCGTATCCTCGGCGGTCCGTCAGAACAGTAAATAGCGGAATGCCCACCATGTCAGACCTGAAAACCGCCGCTCTCGAATACCACGCTCAACCTCGTCCGGGGAAACTGAGCGTCGAACTTTCCAAGCCCACTGCCACCGCCCGTGACCTCGCCCTGGCCTACAGCCCAGGTGTTGCTGAGCCCGTGCGTGAAATCGGCCGTGATCCAGAGCTGGCTTACAAGTACACCGGCAAAGGCAACCTGGTTGCGGTGATTTCCGATGGCACCGCCATCCTCGGTCTGGGTGACCTCGGCCCACTGGCTTCCAAGCCGGTCATGGAAGGCAAGGGTGTTCTGTTCAAGCGTTTCGCCGGTATCGACGTGTTCGACATCGAAGTCGAATCGGAAAGCCCGCAAGCCTTCATCGACACCGTTCGCCGCATCTCGATTACCTTCGGTGGCATCAACCTTGAAGACATCAAGGCGCCAGAGTGCTTTGAAATCGAGCGCACCCTGATCGAACAGTGCGACATCCCGGTATTCCACGATGACCAGCACGGCACCGCTATCGTGACCGCGGCCGGCATGATCAACGCCCTGGAAATCGCTGGCAAAAAGCTCGAAGACGCCAAGATCGTCTGCCTGGGTGCCGGCGCTGCTGCCATCTCCTGCATGAAGCTGCTGGTGAGCATGGGTGCCAAGGTCGAGAACATCTACATGATCGACCGTAGCGGCGTGATTCACGCTGGCCGTGACGACCTGAACCAGTACAAGGCGCAGTTCGCCCACGCTACCGACAAGCGCACCCTGGCTGACGCCCTCGACGGCGCTGACGTGTTCGTAGGCCTGTCTGGCCCGAACCTGCTGAGCCCGGAAGGCCTGAAGTCGATGGCTGCCAACCCGATCGTGTTCGCCTGCTCGAACCCGGACCCGGAAATTTCGCCAGAGCTGGCTCACGCCACTCGCAGCGACGTGATCATGGCTACCGGTCGTTCCGACTACCCGAACCAGGTCAACAACGTACTGGGCTTCCCGTTCATCTTCCGTGGTGCCCTGGACGTTCGCGCCAAGCGCATCAACGAAGAAATGAAGATTGCCGCCGCCGTCGCCCTGAAAGACCTGGCCAAGCTGCCAGTGCCGAAGGAAGTCTGCGATGCCTACGGCGTCGAAGGCCTCGAGTTTGGCCGTGAGTACATCATTCCGAAGCCGCTGGACGCACGCCTGATCACTGTCGTTTCCGACGCTGTGGCCAAGGCCGCCATCGAATCCGGCGTGGCTACCCTGCCGTATCCGAAGCACTACCCGCTGACCAGCGTGGATGACGTTTTCAACGGCTGATTGCCGCTGTAGCGACATAAAAAAGCCCCGGCTCGCAAGAGCCGGGGCTTTTTGTTTGCCGATGGAGTGCCAGCGCCTGTGAGATCGAGCGCCGCGCGGGCGGCGCTCGATTTACGCGCCCACGCAAAATCCGAACCAGGCACCCTGCCTCAGAACAGATCCATCGGCGCTGCTTCGTCGGCTGGCAGCGGGCTGCCCGGTGCCGCGCCGTTGCCCAGCTCATCCACCGATGGCGGCGAGTCTTCGGCCTTGAACAGCTCGAAGTAGGCATTCGGCGTGCTCGGCGAGGCGGCGCGGCCGCTAACCGGGTCGACGCGCAGGCTGAGGATGCCTTCTGGCTCTGCAGGTGCATGCGCAGGCTTGTCCTTGAGCGCAGCGCCCATGAAAGTCATCCAGATCGGCAGCGCCACAGTGCCGCCGTACTCGCGACGGCCGAGGGTTTCCGGCTGGTCGAAGCCAACCCACACAGTGGTCACGTAATCGGCGTTGTAGCCGGAGAACCAGGCGTCCTTGGACTCGTTGGTGGTACCGGTCTTGCCCGCCAGGTCGGTACGGCCCAGGGCCAGTGCCCGGCGGCCGGTACCACGCTTGATTACGTCCTGCAGCATGCTGGTGAGGATGTAGGTGGTGCGCCCGTCGATGATCTGTTCGGCCACTGCCGGCGCCTGCGGTGCGGCTGCTACCTCGCTGAAGGCAGAGGGTGCCTCGCCTGGCATGGCTGCAGTGCTGATCGGCTGCTCAGGGGCGGCCAGGCCAGCCTGGTCCTGGGCACCTTGCGGTACGCGAGCCGGGTTGGCGGTGAACAGCGTTTCGCCGCTGCGGCTTTCGATACGGTCGATCAGGTACGGGTTGATCTTGTAGCCGCCGTTGGCAAAGGTGCTCCAGCCAGTGGCGATTTCCATTGGGGTCAGGGTGGCGGTGCCCAGGGCCAGCGACAGGTTGCGTGGCAAGTCTTGCTTGTTGAAGCCGAACTTGGCGATGTAGTCGATGGTGCGGTCCACGCCCATGGCCTGTAGCAGGCGGATCGACACCAGGTTGCGCGACTTGTACAGCGCCTCGCGCATGCGGATCGGGCCCAGGAAGGTGTTGGTGTCGTTCTTCGGCCGCCAGACCTTGTCCAGGTACTCGTCGACGAACACGATCGGCGCATCGTTGACCAGGCTGGACGCGGTGTAGCCGCTGTCCAGGGCGGCGCTGTAGATGAACGGCTTGAAGCTCGAACCCGGCTGGCGCTTGGCCTGCATGGCGCGGTTGTAATTGCTCTGTTCGAACGAGAAGCCGCCGACCAGTGCACGAATGGCGCCGTTATAGGGGTCGAGGGTAACCAGCGCGCTTTGCGCCCCCGGCACCTGGCTGAACTTGAGCTTGCCATCCTCCAGGCGCTGCAGGCGCACCAGGTCGCCGACCTGTGCCACATCTGCCGGCGATTGTGGGGCGCGGCCCTGGGAGTTGCTGTTGATGAACGGGCGGGCCCATTTCATCGTGTCCCAGGCGACCAGTTCTTGCTGGCCGCTACGGGTCAGCACCTTGAGGCCGGTTTTTTCAACCTGGGTGACGATGGCGGGTTCCAGGCCGCCAAGGGTGCGCTGCTTGCCCAGCTCCTGCAGCCAGGCTGCCTGGGTGCGCCCCGGGAAGCGTGCTTCGGGGCCACGGTAGCCGTGGCGTTCGTCGTAGTCGGACAGCCCGTTGAGGACAGCCTTGTTGGCCATCTCCTGCATGTCGCTGGGCACTGTGGTAGTGACGCGGAAGCCTTCGGTGTAGGCATCGCTGCCGTAGCGGCCGACCATTTCGGCACGGGCCATTTCGGCGATGTAAGGCGCATTCACCTCAGGCGTCGGCACGTGGTAGCTGGCATTGAGCGGCTCGGCCAGGGCGGCCTCGTAGCTGGCCTGGTCGATCTTGCCCAACTTGTACATGCGACCGAGGATCCAGTCGCGGCGCTCTTTGGCGCGCACCGGGTTGGCCAGCGGGTTGAAGCGCGACGGTGCCTTGGGCAGGCCAGCGATCATCGCCATCTGCGCCAGGCTTACATCGCGGATCGACTTGCCGTAGTACACCTGCGCGGCGGCATCGATGCCATAGGCGCGGTTGCCCAGGTAGATCTTGTTTACGTACAGCTCGAGGATTTCGTCCTTGGTCAGCTCACGTTCGATCTGCAGGGCCAGCAAGATTTCGTTGGTCTTGCGCGAGAAGCTGCGCTCGCTGGTGAGGAAGAAGTTCTTCGCCACCTGCATGGTGATGGTGCTGCCGCCGGTCTGGATGTGCCCGGTTTTCACCAGCTGGGTCGCGGCGCGCATCAGGCTGCTGGGGTCAACACCGTAGTGGTTGAGGAAATTGTCGTCCTCGGCTGACAGAAGCGCCTGAATGAACTGTGGCGGAATTTCCGCGAAACGGATCGGCGAGCGGCGCATTTCGCCGAATTCGGCAATCAGCTTGCCGTCGCTGCTGTACACCCTGAGGGGGATCTGCAACTGGATGCTTCTGAGCGACTCGACCGAGGGAAGGCTGGGGCTAAGATACAGAAACGCACCGCTCACACCGAGTACGAGCGCGCAAATGACTGCGACGGAAGACCACCAGAAGAACTTCAGCAGACGTATCAAGGCTTTTCGGTGTCCAGGTTGGGAGTGGATTGCACGCAGGTCCGGCGGACCAAAAAACGCTGGGCATTATAAGCATTTTTTCGCCTCTCCGGGTTACCGGCCAGGCTGCCCGTCGCCTTGATGGGCAGCTGCGACAGACAACAAGGAAGCCGCGATGTTAGGACGCTTCGGCAAGGATGCCGGTTCACTCGTGGGGGTGGAAATCGCCCCTGATGCCGTTCGAATTGTGCAACTGCAGCGGCGCAACCGACGCTGCAGGGTGCTTGGTTCGGCACAAGAACCCTTCGAGCCGCCAGCTGGCAATGACTGGGTAAATGAGCCTGCCTTGGTGGCGGCTGCATTGCAGCGCGCCTATCGGCGCAGCGGCCTCAGGCAGCGTCGGGTAGCGCTGGCACTGCCGGCCAACCAGGTGATCTGCAAGCTGTGCCACCTGCCAGTGGCACAGGGCGGGGCGGAAATGGAGGCGCAGTTGCTGGCCGATGCTGAACGGTTGTTTCCATTCCCGCTGGAAGACCTGGCCCTGGATTTTCAGGTCATGGGGGCTTCAAGCGTTCAACCGGGTTGCTCCGAGGTAATGGTCGCTGCCTGTCGACAGAGTGCGCTGGCGTTGCTGGAAACAGTCGTCGAGCAAGCCGGCTTGCAGCTGGAGGCGGTCGAGGTCGACAACATTGCCCTGTGCCGCATGTTGCCGCAGGGTGGCCTTCAGGGGTCGGCACTGTTGCGTGTCGAAGCCCACGGCGCGACCCTCTATGATTGGCAACCGGGCCGGCCGTACCAGCGCCGTGAACTGCAGCTGCAGGGGTTGAATTTGACAGCGCAGTTGCCAGAGCGCCTGCACGCGTTGCTGGCCGACCAGCACTTGCCTTCGGGCCTGTGGATTGCCAGCAGTTCGTCGATCGACCTGGGCTGGTTGCAAAACCTTGGCACCCGCTTGAACGTGCCGTGTCGGCAACTGCCCGGCGTGGCGGGCCTTGAGCACGCCGATGGCTCGATGCTTCTGGCTTGCGCCCTGGCAATTGGAGGGTTGCGCCCATGATACGGCTCAACCTTCTGCCCTGGCGTGAGCGGCAACGTCAGGCGGCGCTGCGGCGTTTTCGTCGCCAGTTGGTTGCCAGTGCGCTGCTGGCGCTGTGCGCTGTGACGCTGGTCGACCAGTTGGCCCGCCAGCGCGGGCAGCAGCAGGCATTGGCCAATACCCAGTACCAGGCAGCCCTCGAACAGCTGAGCGCCCAATTGCAGCCGCTGGCCGATGTGCGTGCGCAGCATGAAGCGTTGCTCACCCGCGCGAAGGAGTTGGAGGCCTTGCAGGCCCATCAGGGCGTTCTGCCGGGTGTGTTCGCTGACCTTGAGGGGGCATTGCCAGTGGGGATTCAGCTGCTTGACCTCACCCTTGATAGCGGCCGTCTGCAAGTGACTGGGTTGGCCGAGTCCGGCGCACTGGTTGCTCAGTTCATGCGTGACCTGGATCGATCGAGTGCTTTGCTTGGCCTGGAACTCAAGCGCATCAGGAGCCTGCCGGGCGGCGATGAGTTTTTGCTGAGCGCGCGTGTTTCGGCGTTCTGGTCGTGAATGTAGCGGCGATCCTCACCTGGCTGGCAGTTGCCGAGCATTCCAGTCGTTTCAGGCGGCTGGCGCCAGTGCTGTTGGCCATGGTGGTGTTCGGCCTGGGCTGCGCCATGCGCTTGCCGGCAGTGTTTCAGCAGCAGGCGCAGGCGGATGCCAGGCACGCCGACTTGGGCGAACAGCATTCAGCTGGCATGAGGAAACTGGCCGAGCTGCAGGAGCTTCAGGGGGTGCTGGCTGCTGCTGAGCAGCGGTTGCAGGAAGCGCAGTGGCAACTGGCGGCCGGGGAGGGCATGAGTGACTTGCTCGACCGCCTGGCAGCCTCTGGGCATGCCCATGGCTTGCTGATAGAGCGGCTCGATGTGCATGAAGAGCAGCAACAGGCCGGTTTTCGCAAAGTGCCGCTGCAGCTGCAGGTGGTAGGGCGTTATGCAGCCTTGCGCCAGTGGCTGGACGACTGGTTGGGCCAGGTGCGTGTACTGCAAAGCGGTGACATGAGCCTGACTGCCGCCGATGCCCAGCCGGGGCTGCTGCGCCTGCAGTTGCATGTCGATGCCTTCCAGGCATCTGCGCCCATGCCGGCACCGGCTGTGCTTGCACGGATGCCGGCCAGGGCCGCAACGGCAGCGCCTGCGGTCGACCCATTTGCGCCTGGGGCGGCCCGATTGGCGAACTCCGGGCTGGCCAGTGTGCCGTTGGTGCAGCTGGAAATGGTCGGCAGCCTGTCGCGTGGGGCAGTGCATGAAGCACTGCTGATGGCGGCTGGCAGGCTCCATCGTGTGCGCCCGGGCGATCGGGTCGGGCGCGACCAGGGTGTGGTGGTGCGGGTTGATCAACGCCAGGTCGAAGTACGCGAACGGCTGTTCATGGCGGGGTTGTGGCATGAACGCACGGCGTTCATCAACCTTGCAAAGCGCTTGGGCAAGGAGGCCCTGGAGCAGGATGAAAACATTGATGAAGTGGGCGCTGGCAGCGCTGCTGTCGATCCCGTTGGCCTCGGCGACGCCCTATCAGGGTGAGCCCCTGTCGCTGAACTTCCAGGATGTGGAGGTGCGTTCGGTGCTGCAGGTGCTGGCCGACTATGCTGGCGTCAACCTGGTTGCCAGTGATGCGGTACAGGGTCGTGTCACCTTGCGCTTGCAGGATGTGCCGTGGGACCAGGCCCTTGACCTGGTGCTGCACAGCAAGGGCTTGGCCCGTCGCCAGGACGGCAATGTGCTGCTGGTGGCACCTGCAGCGGAGTTTGCCGCGCAGCCGTTCGATACCCGCGTGGGCCAGGCGCTGGGCGCGCAGCTGCAACCGTTGCGTCGGGAACTGCTGCCCATCCACCACGCCAAGGCCGCCGAGCTGGCGGAGTTGTTGCGGGCGAGCCTGGCGGATGACGGCACCCTGGCCGGGCGGGGCAGCCTGAGTGTCGATGAGCGCACCAATACCCTGGTGGTGTACCAGCCTGCCGACCGGCTTGCCGAGTTGCGGCAGTTGGTGGCACAGCTGGATGTGCCTGTACGCCAGGTGGCGATCGAGGCGCGTATTGTCGAGGCCAACGTCGATTACGAGAGGAGCCTGGGGGTCCGCTGGGGCGGGCCTTTGTACGGGGAGAGTCCGCGCCTGGGCAAGGAGCTGTTCGTCGACCTCGGGGTGGAGCGCGCTGCTAGCAGCATCGGCCTGGGCCTGCTGCGCGGGGACGTGCTGCTCGACCTTGAGCTCAGTGCCATGGAAAAAAGCGGCAATGGCGAGATCATCTCGCAGCCCAAGGTGGTTACAGCGGACAAGGAAACGGCCAGGATCCTCAAGGGCACCGAGGTGCCATACCAGGAAACCAGCCAGAGCGGCGCCACGTCGGTTGCTTTCCGCGAAGCCTCGCTGTCGCTGGAGGTAACCCCGCAGATCACCCCGGACAACAAGGTAATCATGGCCGTCAGGGTGACCAAGGACGAGCCGGACTACGTCAATGCCTTGAACAACGTACCGCCGATCCGCAAGAACGAGGTCAATGCCAAGGTTCGCGTGGCTGACGGCGAAA
Organism: Pseudomonas sp. TWI929; assembly: GCF_039673335.1. Taxonomy (NCBI): domain Bacteria; kingdom Pseudomonadati; phylum Pseudomonadota; class Gammaproteobacteria; order Pseudomonadales; family Pseudomonadaceae; genus Pseudomonas; species Pseudomonas sp. TWI929. Next base: position 9,936 of record NZ_JBDJLK010000007.1, on the reverse strand, counting down.
CGATCGTGATCGGTGGCGTCTACTCGACTTCGCAAAACAATGTGGTCGACAAGGTGCCATTTTTCGGCGATCTGCCGTATGTTGGGCGGCTGTTTCGACGCGATGCATTACAAGAGAAAAAATCCGAGCTGCTGGTCTTCCTGACTCCGCGTATCATGAGTGACCAGGCGATTGCTGTGAGTCGTTGATTCTGTGCGAAATTTGATACTTGTGGGGCCCATGGGCGCTGGAAAAAGCACCATTGGACGCCTATTGGCCAAAGAGCTGCGCCTGCTGTTCAAGGATTCCGACAAGGAAATCGAACTGCGATGCGGCGCCAACATCCCGTGGATTTTCGACAAGGAAGGCGAGCCGGGTTTCCGTGATCGCGAGCAGGCGATGATTGCCGAGCTGTGCGCACTTGATGGCGTGGTCCTGGCCACCGGTGGTGGCGCGGTCATGCGCGAAGCCAACCGTCAGGCGCTGCACCAGGGTGGCCGGGTGATTTACCTGCATGCCTCGGTGGAACAGCAGGTTGGCCGTACCGCGCGCGACCGCAATCGCCCGCTGCTGCGCACCGCCAACCCCGAGGCGACCCTGCGCGCCCTGCTGGAAACCCGCGACCCGCTCTACCGCGAGATCGCCGACGTAGTGGTGGAAACCGACGAGCGGCCGCCACGCATGGTGGTGATCGATATTCTCGAGCGCCTGCAGCAGTTGCCGCCCCGTTAACCCGGGACTATTCTCGGCCACCAGCGCCGAGGCGAGGTTCAACGTTACCGCGCAGGTCGCCCGAACGGCGCCGCGCCCAAGTACATTGTGGGGATACATGCAGACACTAAAGGTCGACCTGGGCGAGCGTAGCTACCCGATCTACATTGGCGAAGGCCTGCTGGACCAGCCCGAGCTGCTGGCGCCGCACATTGCCGGGCGGCAGGTCGCCATCGTTTCCAACGAGACCGTCGCGCCCCTGTATCTCGAGCGCCTGAGCAAGACCCTCGGGGCCTACTCGGTGCTGCCGGTGGTATTGCCCGATGGCGAAGCCCACAAGAACTGGGAAACCCTGCAACTGATCTTCGATGGCCTGCTGACGGCCCGGCATGACCGTCGCACCACCGTGGTTGCCCTGGGCGGCGGCGTGATCGGTGACATGGCCGGCTTCGCCGCCGCCTGCTACCAGCGCGGTGTCGACTTCATCCAGGTGCCGACCACCTTGTTGTCGCAGGTCGATTCCTCGGTGGGCGGCAAAACCGGCATCAACCACCCGTTGGGCAAGAACATGGTCGGTGCCTTCTACCAGCCCAATGCGGTGCTGATCGACACCACCAGCCTGAAGACCTTGCCTGCGCGCGAGCTGTCGGCTGGCCTGGCCGAAGTGATCAAGTACGGCCTGATCTGCGACAAACCGTTCCTCGCCTGGCTCGAAGACAATATGCAGGCCCTGCGTGCCCTCGACTCGGTGGCCCTGACCGAAGCTATCCGCCGCTCCTGCGCAGCCAAGGCTGCCGTGGTGGGTGCCGACGAGCGCGAGTCTGGCGTACGGGCCACGCTGAACCTGGGGCATACCTTTGGGCATGCCATCGAGACCCACATGGGCTATGGCGTGTGGCTGCACGGCGAAGCCGTGGCGGCGGGCACGGTAATGGCCCTGGAAATGTCCATGCGCCTTGGCTGGATCGACCAGGTCGAGCGCGATCGCGGAATCCGCCTGTTGCAGGACGCAGGTTTGCCGGTGGTGCCACCACAGGAAATGACCCCGGCGCATTTCATGGAGCACATGGCGGTCGACAAGAAGGTGCTCGACGGTCGTCTGCGTCTGGTGCTGCTGCGCCAGATGGGCGAGGCCGTGGTGACCGACGACTATCCGAAAGAGATTCTACAGGCCACGCTGTCGGCGGATTACCGCGCGATCGTGGCCCAGCTTTGAGGTTGTGACAGCGCAATGACCAGTTTGCATGCCGATGAGGCCTTTCTCGACCATTACCAGTTGAGCCACGATCCGTTCGCGCCCCGCGTGCCCGGCTTCAAGTTCTTCCCGGCCCAGCGCAAGCCCGTGCTTGGCCAGCTGCACCACCTGGCGCGCTACAGCCAGTTGATGCTGGTTGTCAGCGGGCCGTTGGGCAGTGGCAAGTCGCTGCTGCGCCAGGCCCTGGTAGCCAGCACCAACAAGCAGGCTGTGCAAAGCGTGGTGGTGTCTGCCCGCAGTGCCAGCGATGCTTCCAGTATGCTTGCCCAGGTTGCGCAGGAGCTGGACGTCGCCCAGGCTGAAATGCAGGCGATCCTGTCCAGGGTGGTGCAGCTGGCACTGACCGGGCAGGAAGTGTATTTGCTGGTGGACGATGCGGAACAACTCGACGAGTCGGCACTCCAAGCGTTGCTGGAGTTGGCGGCGGGGGTACCGGAAGGGCGCCCGCATGTGTTCCTGTTTGGTGAGCCTTCGCTGATTGCCGGGCTGGATGAGCTCAATGTCGAGGAAGAACGCTTCCACATCATCGAACTTGCCCCCTACAGTGAAGAAGAAACCCGCGAGTACCTGGAGCAGCGCCTGGAAGGGGCTGGCCGGGGCATCGAGGTGTTCAGCCGTGAACAGATCGCCGATATCCATGAAAACTCCGACGGCTGGCCTGGCAACATCAACCAGGTCGCCCGTGACACTTTGATCGAAGCCATGATCGCCAGCCGTACAACGGCCAAGCGACCATCCATGGGGTTCAAGATGCCTAAAAAACATGTGCTCGCGCTGTCCGCTGTGGTCGTGGTCGCCGTTGCGGCTGCGGTGTTGATGCCCAAGAAAGGCGACAAGGCACCGGCTGAGGCGCCAGCTGCCCAGGCCCAGCTGCCGCTTGGCGAGGGCAAGCAGGGGGCTAACATCGAGTTCTCTGGCTCGTCGCAGCCGATGCCGTTGCCACTGGTTGGCCAGTCGCAGCCGGTGATGCGCGAACCGTTGGCCCAGGCCGCAGGCATGGGCGAGGGTGAAGAAGGCAGCCCGGCGGGCGACACCGCACTGCAGCCTGGCAACCCGCCGCCAACCGTGACCACCATCGCGCCGCCGCAAGGCGTGCCGGCTGGCCCGGCACCTGCGCCGGCCCAGCCAGTAGCCAGTGCACCTGCTCAGCCAGTGCAGCCGGTTGCGCCTGCGCCAAAACCTGTCGCAACCCAGCCAGCCAAACCGGTTGCGCCAGCCAAGCCTGCACCAGCGCCGACTCAAGTCGCGGTGGCCAAGCCGGTAGCCAAGCCTGCCGAGAAGCCTGCGGCTGCTGGCAGCGGTAATGGTGGCTGGTACTCTGGGCAAAAGCCGGGCAATTACGTGGTGCAGATCCTCGGTACCAGCTCCGAAGCTTCGGCCCAGGCGTTCGTCAAGGCCCAGGGTGGCGACTATCGCTACTTCAAGAAAAACTTGCAGGGCAAGCCGCTGTACGTAGTCACTTACGGTAGCTTCGCCAGCCGCGATGCAGCGGTTGCGGCAATCAAGAACTTGCCAGCGAAGGTCCAGGCTGGTAAACCTTGGCCACGTACCGTCGCCAGCGTCCAACAAGAGCTGGCCTCGGCCCGCTGATACCTGCCGGGCGGCACCACCCCGCCGCCCAGTTGCTGAGCGATAACGACATTCGACTAGCCTGCTGCGCCTGAGCGCGGCAGGCTTTTCTGTCCCAGACTGCCGGCCACAAGCCCCTAGTTGCAGTCATGGCTGAAACGCTTCAGACTCAAGCCAAGCCGCTATCACGGCGCATGGCGCAAAAACATTCAAAATTGCGACATAAATTTTCAATGGTGAGACATGAAAATTTGTGGGCATCGCTGTCGCTGTGCAACAATGGTTTTCCATGGCCACCGCAAAAAAGCTGGCGTTTGATCGGCGTGGATGGTAAGTGGTTGTTAAAAAAGAGATTTGCCTCCGTTGAGAGGTGAACCTGGTGAGAATGTGTCTATGAAAACAGGTCTGTACCATCCCGAAGAATTCAAGGACAACTGTGGTTTTGGCCTGATCGCCCATATGACGGGTGAACCGAGCCACCACCTTCTGCAAACCGCCATGCAGGCGTTGACTTGCATGACCCACCGCGGCGGCATCAACGCCGACGGCAAGACCGGTGACGGTTGCGGTCTGCTCATGCAGAAGCCCGATCAATTCCTGCGTGCCGTGGCCCAGGAGCACTTCGCCGTCGAGCTGCCCAAGCAGTACGCCGTCGGCATGGTGTTCTTCAACCAGGACCCGGTCAAAGCCGAAGCCGCCCGCGCCAACATGGACCGCGAGATCCTCGCCGCTGGCCTGAAGCTGGTCGGCTGGCGCAAGGTGCCGATCGACACCAGCGTGCTCGGCCGCCTGGCCCTGGAGCGCCTGCCGCAGATCGAGCAGGTGTTCATCGGCGGTGAAGGCCTGAGCGACCAGGAATTCGCCATCAAGCTGTTCAGTGCCCGTCGCCGTTCGTCCGTGGCCAACGCCCACGACGCCGACCACTACATCTGCAGCTTCTCGCACAAGACCATCATCTACAAAGGCCTGATGATGCCGCGCGATCTCGCGGCGTTCTACCCAGACCTGGGTGACGAGCGCCTGCAAACCGCTATCTGCGTGTTCCACCAGCGCTTCTCCACCAACACCCTGCCGAAATGGCCGCTGGCGCAGCCGTTCCGCTTCCTCGCCCACAACGGCGAGATCAACACCATCACCGGCAACCGCAACTGGGCCATGGCCCGTCGCACCAAGTTCGCCAACGACCAGATCCCCGACCTCGAAGAGCTCGGCCCGCTGGTCAACCGCGTCGGTTCCGACTCCTCGAGCATGGACAACATGCTGGAGCTGATGGTTACCGGCGGCATCGACCTGTTCCGTGGCGTGCGCATGCTGGTACCGCCAGCCTGGCAGAACGTCGAGACCATGGATGCCGACCTGCGTGCCTTCTACGAATACAACTCCATGCACATGGAGCCGTGGGACGGCCCGGCCGGTATCGTCATGACCGAAGGCCGCCACGCGGTGTGCCTGCTCGACCGCAACGGCCTGCGCCCGGCGCGCTGGGTGACTACCACCAACGGCTACATCACCATCGCCTCGGAAATCGGCGTATGGGGCTACCAGCCTGAGGAAGTACTGGCCAAGGGCCGTGTCGGCCCGGGCCAGATCCTTGCCGTGGACACCGAAACCGGGCAGATCCTCGACACCGACGCCATCGACAACCGCCTGAAGTCGCGCCACCCGTACAAGCGCTGGCTACGTCAGCACGCCACGCGCATCCAGGCGACGCTGACCGACGACCAGGGTGTGGCCAGCTACGATGCTGACCAGCTCAAGCAATACATGAAGATGTTCCAGGTCACCTTCGAAGAGCGTGACCAGGTGCTGCGCCCACTGGGTGAGCAGGGCCAGGAAGCCGTTGGTTCGATGGGTGACGACACGCCGATGGCTGTGCTGTCGCAGCGCGTGCGTTCGCCGTACGACTTCTTCCGCCAGCAGTTCGCCCAGGTGACCAACCCGCCGATCGACCCGCTGCGCGAAGCGATCGTCATGTCGCTGGAAATCTGCCTGGGTGCCGAGCGCAACATCTTCCAGGAGTCCCCGGAGCACGCTTCGCGGGTAATCCTCAGTTCGCCGGTGATCTCGCCCGCCAAGTGGCGTTCGCTGATGAACCTGGAGCGCGAAGGCTTCGACCGCCAGCTGATCGACCTCAACTATGAGCAGAGCGTCGGCCTGGAAGCGGCCATCCGCAACATCGCCGACCAGGCTGAAGAAGCCGTGCGTGCGGGCAAGACCCAGTTGGTGCTGAGCGACCGCTACATCGCCCCGGGCAAGCTGCCGGTGCACGCTTCGCTGGCCGTTGGTGCAGTGCACCACCGCCTGACCGAGCAGGGCCTGCGTTGCGACAGCAACATCCTGGTGGAAACCGCCACCGCCCGTGACCCGCACCACTTCGCTGTGCTGCTGGGCTTCGGCGCCTCGGCCGTTTACCCGTACCTGGCTTATGAAGTACTGGCAGACCTGATCCGCACCGGCGAAGTACTGGGCGACCTGGATGAAGTCTTCAAGTACTACCGCAAAGGCATCTCCAAGGGCCTGCTGAAGATCCTGTCGAAGATGGGTATCTCCACCATTGCCTCGTACCGTGGTGCGCAGCTGTTCGAAGCCATCGGCCTGGCCGAGGAAGTGGTCGGCTTGAGCTTCAAGGGTGTGTCCAGCCGTATCAAGGGTGCGCGTTTCGAAGACCTGGAAAGCGACCAGAAGCTGCTGGCAGCCGAGGCCTGGAGCGCACGCAAGCCGATCCAGCAAGGTGGCTTGCTGAAGTTCGTCCACGGTGGCGAGTACCACGCTTACAACCCGGACGTGGTCAACACCCTGCAAGCCGCCGTGCAGCAGGGCGACTATGCCAAGTTCAAGGAATACACCACGCTGGTCGACCAGCGCCCGGTGTCGATGATCCGTGACCTGCTGAAGGTGAAAGTGGCCGATGAGGCCCTGCCGCTGGATCAGATCGAACCGCTGGAAGCGATCCTCAAGCGCTTCGACTCCGCCGGTATCTCGCTGGGCGCGCTATCGCCAGAGGCCCATGAAGCACTGGCCGAGGCCATGAACCGCCTGGGCGCACGCTCCAACTCCGGTGAGGGCGGTGAAGACCCGTCGCGCTACGGCACCATCCGTAGCTCGAAGATCAAGCAGGTGGCCACCGGTCGCTTTGGCGTGACCCCGGAGTACCTGGTCAACGCCGAAGTGCTGCAGATCAAGGTTGCCCAGGGCGCCAAGCCTGGCGAAGGCGGCCAGCTGCCGGGCGGCAAGGTCAACGGCCTGATCGCCAAGCTGCGCTACGCCGTGCCGGGTGTGACCCTGATCTCGCCACCGCCGCACCACGACATCTACTCGATCGAAGACCTGGCCCAGCTGATCTACGACCTCAAGCAGGTCAACCCGCAGGCGCTGGTATCGGTCAAGCTGGTGGCAGAAGCCGGCGTGGGCACCATCGCCGCTGGCGTGGCCAAGGCCTATGCCGACCTGATCACCATCTCTGGTTACGACGGTGGTACCGGCGCTTCGCCGCTGACCTCGATCAAGTACGCCGGCGCCCCGTGGGAACTGGGCCTGGCTGAAACCCACCAGACCCTGCGCGGCAACGACCTGCGTGGCAAGGTACGGGTACAGACCGACGGCGGCCTGAAAACCGGCCTGGACGTGATCAAGGCGGCCATCCTCGGCGCCGAAAGCTTCGGCTTCGGCACCGCACCCATGATCGCCCTGGGCTGCAAGTACCTGCGCATCTGCCACCTGAACAACTGCGCCACCGGCGTGGCCACGCAGAACGACAAGCTGCGCAAGGACCACTACATCGGCACCGTCGACATGGTGATCAACTTCTTCACCTTCGTCGCCGAAGAGACCCGTGAGTGGCTGGCCAAGCTGGGCGTGCGCAGCCTCGGCGAGCTGATCGGCCGCACTGACCTGCTCGACGTGCTGCCAGGCGACACCGAGCGCCAGCAGTACCTGGACCTGTCGCCGCTGCTGGGCAGCTCGCACATTCCGGCCGACAAGCCGCAGTTCTGCGAAGTCGACAAGAACCCGCCGTTCGACCAGGGCGAGCTGGCCGAGAAGATGGTGGACATGGCCATGCCGGCCATTCGCGACCAGGCCGGTGGCGAGTTCAGCCTCGACATCTGCAACTGCGACCGTTCCATCGGTGCGCGCGTGTCGGGTGAAATCGCTCGCCTGCACGGCAACCAGGGTATGGCCGCGGCGCCAATCACCTTCCGCTTCAAAGGCACTGCTGGCCAGAGCTTCGGCGTGTGGAACGCCGGAGGCCTGAACCTGCACCTGGAAGGCGACGCCAACGACTACGTCGGCAAGGGCATGACCGGTGGCAAGGTCACCATCGTGCCGCCAGCCGGCAGCCCGTTCGCCACCCAGCACAGCGCCATCGTCGGCAACACCTGCCTGTACGGTGCCACTGGCGGCAAGCTGTTTGCCGCGGGTACTGCGGGCGAGCGCTTCGCTGTGCGTAACTCCGGCGCCCACGCTGTTGTCGAGGGCACTGGCGATCACTGCTGTGAATACATGACCGGCGGCTTTGTCTGCGTGCTGGGCAAGACCGGTTACAACTTCGGCTCTGGCATGACTGGCGGCTTCGCCTACGTGCTCGACATGGACAACAGCTTCGTCGACAAGCTCAACCACGAACTGGTGGAAATCCAGCGTATCAGTGGTGAAGCGATGGAGGCCTACCGCAGCCACTTGGCGCGGGTCCTTGCCGAGTATGTGGAAGAGACCGGCAGCGAGTGGGGGCGTGAGCTCTCGGAGAACCTGGACGACTATGTGCGGCGCTTCTGGCTGGTCAAGCCGAAGGCGGCCAACCTGAAGCAACTGTTGTCCAGCACCCGTGCCAACCCGCAGTAAGTACAGCTGCAAGTGACGGCCCCGTGCGCGGGGCCCGTCGTGCTCAAGTGATCGTCTTGCAGCTTGCAGCCTGAGGCTGGCAACTGCGGTAAAGAGGTTTTGAAAAATGGCTGAACGTCTGAACAACGACTTCCAGTTCATCGAAGTGGGCCGCAAGGACCCGAAGAAAAAGCTGCTGCGCCAGCGCAAGAAGGAGTTCGTGGAAATCTACGAGCCGTTCAAGCCGCAGCAGTCCGTGGAGCAGGCACACCGCTGCCTGGGCTGCGGTAACCCGTATTGCGAGTGGAAGTGCCCGGTACACAACTTCATCCCCAACTGGTTGAAGCTGGTTTCCGAAGGCAACATCCTGGCCGCGGCGGAGCTGTCGCACCAGACCAACACCCTGCCGGAAGTGTGCGGCCGCGTGTGCCCGCAGGACCGCCTGTGCGAGGGTGCCTGCACCCTGAACGACGGCTTCGGCGCGGTGACCATCGGCTCGGTGGAGAAGTACATCACTGACACTGCCTTTGCCATGGGCTGGCGCCCGGACATGTCCAAGGTCAAGCCAACCGGCAAGCGCGTCGCCATCATCGGCGCCGGCCCGGCCGGCTTGGGCTGCGCTGATGTGCTGGTGCGCGCAGGTGTGACCCCGGTGGTGTTCGACAAGAACCCGGAAATCGGCGGCCTGCTGACCTTTGGCATCCCCGAGTTCAAGCTGGAAAAGACCGTGCTCAGCAACCGCCGCGAAGTGTTCACCGGCATGGGCATCGAGTTCCGCCTGAACACCGAGGTGGGCAAGGACGTGACCATGGAACAACTGCTCGCCGAGTACGACGCAGTGTTCATGGGCATGGGTACCTACACCTACATGAAGGGCGGCTTCCCGGGCGAGGACCTGCCGGGCGTGCATGACGCGCTGGACTTCCTGATCGCCAACGTCAACCGCAACCTGGGCTTCGAGAAGTCGCCGGAAGACTTCGTCGACATGCAGGGCAAGAAGGTCGTGGTACTGGGCGGTGGCGACACTGCGATGGACTGCAACCGCACCTCGATCCGCCAGGGCGCCAAAGCCGTGACCTGTGCTTATCGCCGTGACGAAGCCAACATGCCGGGTTCGCGCAAAGAGGTGAAGAACGCCAAGGAAGAGGGCGTGAAGTTCCTCTACAACCGCCAGCCTATCGCCATTGTCGGCGAGGACAAGGTCGAAGGCGTCAAAGTGGTGGAGACCCGCCTGGGTGAGCCGGATGCCCGTGGCCGCCGTAGCCCCGAGCCGATCCCGGGTTCCGAAGAGATCCTGCCGGCCGATGCCGTGGTGATCGCCTTCGGCTTCCGCCCGAGCCCGGCACCGTGGTTCGAGCAGCATGGTATCCAGCTGGACAGCCAGGGCCGTGTAGTGGCGCCGGAGAAGGGCAAGTTCAAGCACCAGACCAGCAACCCGAAAGTGTTTGCCGGTGGCGATATGGTGCGCGGTTCGGACCTGGTGGTGACGGCTATCTTCGAGGGCCGTACGGCTGCCGAGGGTATCCTCGACTATCTCGAAGTCTGATAGTTCGCATTCGCGGGCAAGCCCGCTCCTACAGGAATCGCGCGGAACCGGTGGGAGC
>NZ_JBDJLK010000006.1:0-133474 GCF_039673335.1 Pseudomonas sp. TWI929 | reverse complement strand
ACGGTGAATGGCAGCTTGTGCTCCCACACGTGCTCAAGGCACCTCCGGCATTCAGCTTGCCATTCACCGCTCTCACTCCAGATTCTAATCCCCTCTCAAGACACAAGCGGCTTTAGCCGCGAAGGGGCCGGTACAGGCTTATGCCGGTGCCGAAGTGCGGATCAGGTGGTCAAAGGCAGCCAGCGAGGCCTTGGCACCCTCACCCACCGCAATCACGATCTGCTTGTACGGCACGGTCGTCACATCACCCGCCGCAAACACACCCGGGATGCTGGTCTGGCCCTTGGCGTCGACAATGATCTCGCCACGCGGCGACAGCTCGATGGTGCCTTTCAGCCAGTCGGTGTTAGGCAGCAGGCCGATCTGCACGAAGATACCTTCCAGCGCCACTTCGTGCTGCTGCTCGGTGGTGCGGTCCTTGTAGCGCAGGCCGGTCACTTTCTCACCATTGCCCAGCACCTCGGTGGTCAGCGCACTGGTGATCACTTTCACGTTCGGCAGGCTGTGCAGCTTGCGTTGCAATACCGCATCGGCACGCAGCTGGCTGTCAAACTCGATCAGCGTCACCTGGGCGACGATACCAGCCAGGTCGATAGCTGCTTCCACGCCCGAGTTGCCACCGCCGATTACCGCCACGCGCTTGCCCTTGAACAGCGGGCCGTCACAGTGCGGGCAGTAGGCCACGCCACGGGCGCGGTATTCCTGCTCACCCGGCACGTTCATTTCGCGCCAGCGGGCACCGGTAGCCAGGATCACGGTCTTGGCCTTGAGCGATGCGCCGCCCGCCAGGCGTACTTCGTGCAGGCCGCCAGCGGTAGCCGGGATCAGCGCTTCACCGCGCTGCAGGTTCATGATGTCGACGTCGTACTGCTTGACGTGCTCTTCCAGCGCCGTGGCCAGCTTAGGCCCTTCGGTTTCCTGCACCGAGATGAAGTTCTCGATGGCCAGGGTATCGAGTACCTGGCCGCCGAAACGCTCGGCAGCGACACCGGTGCGGATGCCTTTACGCGCGGCGTAGATGGCAGCAGCGGCGCCAGCGGGACCACCGCCGACCACCAGCACGTCGAAAGCGTCCTTGGCGTTGATTTTTTCGGCTTGGCGGGCGCCGGCATTGGTGTCGATCTTGCCGAGGATTTCTTCCAGGCCCATACGGCCCTGGCCAAATAATTCGCCGTTCAGGTAGATGCTCGGCACCGCCATGATCTTGCGCGATTCCACTTCAGCCTGGAACAACGCACCGTCGATGGCCACGTGGCGCACGTTGGGGTTGAGCACCGCCATCAGGTTCAGCGCCTGGACCACGTCCGGGCAGTTCTGGCACGACAGCGAGAAGTAGGTTTCGAAGGTGAACTCGCCTTCCAGCGCCTGGATCTGCTCGATCACTTCGGCACTGGCCTTGGACGGGTGGCCGCCAACTTGCAGCAGCGCCAGCACCAGCGAGGTGAATTCGTGGCCCATGGGGATGCCGGCAAAACGCAGGCTGATGCTTTTGCCATCAAGGGCAGCACCCGGGCGGTTCAGCGAGAACGATGGGCGACGGGCGTCGGTACCGTCCGCGCTGAAGGTAATGAGGTTCGACAGGCTGGCAATTTCTACCAGCAGGTCATGCAATTCGCGGGACTTCGCGCCGTCGTCGAGGGAGGCAACGATCTCGATCGGCTGGGTGACCCGCTCCAGGTAGGTTTTCAGTTGCGATTTAAGCGTGGCGTCCAACATACGGGCGATTCCTTTTTTCAAAACTCGGATACAAAAACGCCCAGGCGAGGTCGCCCGGGCGCTTTTACGGGGCGGTAGGTACTTCAGCTTTGGCGGCTGCTTACCGCCCGCGACTGGTTCACAGTCTTAGATCTTGCCGACCAGGTCCAGGGATGGAGCCAGGGTTGCTTCGCCTTCTTTCCACTTGGCCGGGCAAACTTCGCCTGGGTGAGCGGCAACGTACTGGGCAGCCTTCACTTTGCGCAGCAGTTCGGCAGCATCGCGGCCTACACCACCGTCGTTCAGTTCGACGATCTTGATCTGGCCTTCCGGGTTGATCACGAAGGTACCGCGATCGGCCAGGCCGGCTTCTTCGATCAGCACGTCGAAGTTGCGCGAGATGACGTGGGTCGGGTCACCGATCAGCGGGTATTCGATCTTGCCGATGGTGTCCGAGGTGTCGTGCCAGGCTTTGTGGGTGAAGTGGGTGTCGGTGGACACACCGTAGATTTCCACGCCCAGTTTCTGGAACTCGGCGTAGTTGTCAGCAAGGTCACCCAGTTCGGTCGGGCAGACGAAGGTGAAGTCAGCCGGGTAGAAGAACACGACAGACCACTTGCCTTTCAGGTCGGCTTCGCTGACCTGTACGAACTCGCCCTTGTGGTAGGCGGTGGCGTTGAACGGTTTGACTTGGCTGTTGATGATTGGCATGAGAGACGCTCCTTCATGGGGTTGGAATCAGTTGATGGATAGAATCCTAACTAATCATCCCGCTGAAGGCTCATTGGCAAAGCTCATGCTTGCGATTGGTTTTGGCTATAACCGGGGTTAATTAATAGAAGGGAATGGGCTGAGCAAAGGATTGCGCAATATTCAAGGGCCTCATCGCCGGCAAGCCAGCTCCCACAGGTACAGCACAAGGCCAGAAACCTGTGCTGTGCCTGTGGGAGCTGGCAAGCCGGCGATGAGGCCAGTGGCATCAGCGGGTGACGGTGCGCATGGTCACGAACTCTTCGGCCGCCGTCGGGTGCACGCCAATGGTTTCGTCGAACTGCTGCTTGGTCGCACCGGCCTTCAGGGCAACGCCCAGGCCCTGGATGATCTCGCCAGCGTCAGGGCCAACCATGTGACAACCCAGCACCTTGTCGGTCTCGGCATCGACCACCAGTTTCATCAGGGTCTTTTCCTGGATGTCGGTCAGGGTCAGTTTCATGGCGCGGAAGCGGCTTTCGAACACCTGAACCTTGTGCCCGGCCTCCAGCGCCTGCTCCTCGGTCAGGCCCACGGTGCCGATTGGTGGCTGGCTGAACACCGCGGTGGGGATGTTCTGGTAGTCCACCGGGCGGTACTGCTCAGGTTTGAACAGGCGCCGCGCCACCGCCATGCCTTCGGCCAGGGCCACCGGCGTCAGCTGCACGCGGCCAATTACATCACCAATGGCGAGGATTGACGGCGCAGTGGTCTGGTACTGCTGGTCGACGCGAATGTAGCCACGCGCATCCAGCTCGACGCCGGTATTTTCCAGGCCCAGGTTGTCCAGCATCGGGCGCCGGCCAGTGGCATAGAACACACAATCGGTGAGCAACTCGCGGCCATCCTTGAGGGTAGCCTTGAGGCTGCCGTCTTCGAGCTTGTCGATGCGCTGGATGTCGGCATTGAACTGCAGATCAAGGCCGCGCTTTTCCAGCTCTTCCTTGAGGTGGGTGCGCACCGAGCCATCGAAGCCACGCAGGAACAGATCACCACGGTACAACAGCGTGGTGTCGGCCCCCAGGCCCTGGAAGATGCCGGCAAACTCGACGGCGATGTAGCCACCGCCCACCACCAGCACCCGGCGTGGCAGGGCCTTGAGGTAGAAGGCTTCGTTGGAGGTAATGGCCAGTTCCTTGCCCGGAATGTCCGGTACCTGTGGCCAGCCGCCGGTGGCGATGAGGATGTGCTCGGCGCTGTAGCGCTGGCCCTCCACTTCCACTTCATTGGCCCCGGTCAGGCGGGCATGGCCCTGCAGCAGGGTTACCCCGCTGTTGACCAGCAGATTGCGGTAGATGCCGTTGAGGCGCTCGATTTCCCGGTTCTTGTTGGCAATCAGGGTGCCCCAGTCGAAGTGCCCTTCTTCCAGGGTCCAGCCGAAGCCTGCGGCCTGCTCCAGTTCGTCAGCGACGTGCGCGCCGTACACCAGCAGCTTTTTCGGCACGCAGCCAACGTTGACGCAGGTGCCGCCCAGGTAGCGGCTTTCAGCCACTGCCACTTTTGCGCCAAAGCCGGCAGCAAAGCGCGCTGCGCGCACACCGCCGGACCCGGCGCCAATCACGAACAGATCAAAATCGTAGGCCATGTATTCACTCTCCTAGGCAGGCGCCCAGCATAACGCCGTTGGCCGCCGCAAACAAAAAAGCCACCCCGAGGGGTGGCTTTCAGGCCAGCAGGGCTTATCAGTAAGCCTTGCCAGTCTTGTAGAAGTTCTCGAAGCAGAAGTTGGTCGCCTCGATGTAGCCTTCAGCGCCACCGCAGTCGAAACGCTTGCCCTTGAACTTGTAGGCGATCACGTTGCCTTCGGCTGCTTGTTTCATCAGCGCGTCGGTAATCTGGATCTCGCCACCTTTGCCCGGCTCGGTCTGTTCAATCTTCTCGAAGATGTCTGGGGTCAGGATGTAGCGACCGATGATCGCCAGGTTCGACGGAGCGTCTTCCGGCTTCGGCTTCTCGACCATGGCGTCGACGCGGAAGATGCCGTCCTTGATCTCTTCACCAGCGATGACGCCGTACTTGTTGGTTTCTTGCGGATCGACTTCCTGGATGGCGACGATCGAGCAGCGGTACTTCTTGTACAGCGCAACCATCTGCTTGAGCACGCCTTCGCCGTCGAGGTTGACACACAGGTCGTCCGCCAGCACAACGGCAAACGGCTCGTCGCCGATCAGCGGGCGGCCGGTCAGGATGGCGTGGCCCAGGCCTTTCATTTCGGTCTGGCGGGTGTAGGAGAACGAGCACTCATCGAGCAGGCGACGAATACCGACCAGGTATTTTTCCTTGTCGGTGCCCTTGATCTGGTTTTCCAGCTCGTAGCTGATGTCGAAGTGGTCTTCCAGGGCGCGTTTGCCGCGACCGGTAACGATGGAGATCTCGCTCAGACCAGCATCCAATGCTTCTTCAACGCCATACTGGATCAGTGGCTTGTTGACCACCGGCAGCATTTCCTTGGGCATGGCTTTGGTAGCAGGCAGGAAACGAGTGCCGTAACCGGCTGCCGGGAACAAGCATTTTTTGATCATAAACGTCCTTACAAAAGGCTAGGCCTGTGGAATTCGGCGCAGTCTAATCAGGCGGCAGTCACCTTACAATGCCTCACCTGTTGCCGACCGATGGGAAGATAGAGATAACCCAGTGTAGATAGTTCCGGGGGATCGTAAATATTACCGTCATACATGACCATTGGATGACAGCAAATCAGGGGTTGCCTATACCGGCCCTATCGCCGGCAAGCCAGCTCCCACAAGGGCCTCCACAGCTTCTGAAGGTCATGCAGTACCTGTGGGAGCGGGCATGCCGGCGAAGAGGTCGGTACCAGCCATGGATCAGCTACCGGTGCCCTGCCCGATCATCACCCCATCCACCTTCTGCCCATACAGGTTCACCCCGTCATTGGCATGGTACTTCACCCGCGTCTTCTCGACGGAGCCCTCCACCAGCCGCGGGTCCTGTGGCCGTTCATGGCGGTTGATCCACGCCGCCACGTCCCAGGCCTGCTGGTCGCTGAGGCTACCCGGCTTGCCCAGCGGCATGTTGTACTTGATGAACGACGCCGCCGTATTGATACGGTGCATGCCGGCACCCCAGTTGTAGGAGTCCTTGCCCCACAGTGGCGGCATCACATATTCGCCAGCCACCTGCTGCCCTTCGCCGTTGTCGCCGTGGCAAATCGCACACTGCTCACGGTATACCTGCTGGCCGCGCTTGAAGTCATACCCGCCCTGGGGCTGCGGCACCTCCGGGTAACCGCGCCCGGCGATCTCCACGCCGGTCGGCGCCTTGGTCGACAGCCAATATGAGTACACCGCCAGCGCCGTCATCTGTGGGCTGTCGGCGGCCGGTGGCTTGCCGTTCATACTGAACTGAAAACAGCCCTGGATACGCTCGGCGAAGGTGTTGACCTTGTCGTTTTTCTTGCGGTACGCCGGGTACATCGGGTAGGCGCCCCACAGCGGCGCAGAATGCGCCAGCCGCCCCTGGTCGAGGTGGCAGTTGCTGCAGTTCATGCCGTTGCCCACGGCCTCGGGCATCAGCCGGCGGGTGTCGACGAACAAGGCATGGCCTTCGCGCACCATCTTGCCAAAGGCATTGTCGGGCAACTCGCTTTCAGCGGGCGGCACGAACTGCGGTGCAGCCTGCACACCGGGCACCTTCAACTGTGACTGGTCTTCCATGGCGATCGGCGCGGCCTGGGCGCTGCCCATGGCCAGCAGCAACAAGGCTGGAATCATCGGTTTCATGGCTTGACCTCCTGGCTGGCGGGGCGGGCGAAGAACTCGGCAACGGCCTTGATCTCGTCATCGGTCATGGCCTTGGCCACACCGACCATCAGTTGGTTGGGGTCATTGCTGCGGCTGCCGTCGCGCCAGGCATTGAGCTGCGCCACCAGGTAGCTGGCAGGCTGGCCGGCCAATGGCGGGAAGTGCTCGCCAACCCCGGCGCCACCCGGCCCGTGGCATTGCACACAGCCGGGGATGTTCCGGTTCCAGTCGCCGTACAGGGCCATGCGGGTGGTGGGGTCATCGGCGATCTGCTGGCGGCGCAGGTCGCTGGCAGGGTCGGCCTTCAAGCTGGCCAAATAGGCGCTGACCGCGTTGATCTCATCTTCGGTCAGGGCCTTGGCCAGTGGCTCCATCACTGGCTGCTTGCGGCTGCCACTGCGCCAGTCATGCAATTGTTTGCTCAGGTAACCGGCAGGTAACCCGGCCAGGCGGGGGAAGCCGGCAGCAGCAATGCCCTTGCCGTCCGGGCCATGGCAACCGAGGCAAGCCATGGCGGCGGGGTTGGCCCCGCCCTGGGTGAAGATTTTCTGGCCATCGGCGGCATGCGCCACGGGCCAGGCCAGGATCAGCAGGCTGCCGACCACGACGCGACTCAACGGTGTCATCACGAATCTCCATTTCTTTTGTTATAAGCTTAGGCTTAAAAAACATAAGCAAATGGATACTAGCCCTGTAAGGGAAATCGCAACAACGCCAGGCCGGCCGATCAGATAGCCAATTGCCCGTTAACCGCCGTTTACTTGCCTCAGATCAACTTCCGGAGATGCATCGGGTAGCTGCCGTGCGCACGTCCCCCAGGCGCAGCGGGAAGTTGTTCAGCCGCTCGTACAGCTTGATGCTGCTGCCGCTGCCGCGCTCATCGATATCCACCAGTGCCGCCGGGCCGACACCTGCCGTGACTTTCTGCGGCACAGTCAGGCGCAGGCCGTGGCCGCGCTTTTCTTCCACGAGCGGATCGCGACTGTCGGCAAGCTTCGCCTTGACGCAATCGGCATACTCGCGCGGGGTCTTGCCTGAGATTACATCCAGGGTCGCATGCGATTGCTCCAGCTCGGAAACACTGACACAACCTCCCAGCGCCAATGTCAACGCGGCCACCATCCACTTCATCTGTCACACCTCAACCTGTACGAACCCGGTTCGACCACGGCCAGGCGGTTTTGCTCCGTGCTTTGGCACAATTATCTACGCCTGGCGATCAGCGCGGCAGTGTAACGGCACATCGTGGTATCGTTTGCCTTTGCTGAACCAAACCTTGCGGAGCATCACATGAAATTCGTACACCAGCGCGAGCACCTCAACGAGGACGACATCGTCGTCATCGAGTGCTCCCAGCGCTGCAATATCCGCCTGATGAACGACGCCAACTTCCGCAGCTTCAAGAACGGCGGCCGTCACACCTACCACGGCGGCCATTTCGAGAAGTTTCCGGCGAAGATCACCGTGCCTAGCACCGGCTTCTGGAACATCACCATCGATACCGTTACCACCCGCCCGATCTCGGTCACCCGCAAGCCAACCCTGACCCACAAGATCAAGATCATCCGTCGTTCGTCGTCGAAACTCAGATAAGGCCGCCATGACCCAGACCATCAAGTACGTCATCAAATACAAGCTCGACGGCCAGCGCCGCTGGGACTTCGCGCTGATGCCCGATGCCTCGCAAGAACAAGCACTGGAAGCCCTGCGCAAGATCCACGGCGACGATGCCGAGAAGATCAGCGACATCCAGGTCAGCAAGGCCCTGTAACAACCGCCGCATGCCCCCGCCGTACCGTTTGCCCCACGCAAGGAGAATCGCATGAGCCACTGGCCCGACCGCCGTATCCTCGACCTGCTGGGCATCGAGCTGCCCATTCTGCAGGCGCCCATGGCGGGGGCGACTGGCTCGCCCGTGGCCATTGCCGTGGGCCTGGCCGGCGGGCTGGGCGCCCTGCCCTGCGCCATGCTCACCGGCGAACAGCTGCGTGCCGAAATTGCCGCGTTCCGCGCTGGCTGTCCGGGCCGCCCGTTGAACCTGAACTTCTTCTGCCACCAGCCGCCAACGCCTGATGCCGAGCGCGATGCACGCTGGAAGCAGGCCCTTGAACCTTACTACAGCGAAGTGGGTGCCGATTTCGCGGCGCCTACGCCGGTATCCAACCGTGCACCTTTCGACGAACAGAGCTGCCAGCTGGTCGAGGAACTGCGCCCGGAGGTGGTGAGCTTCCACTTCGGCCTGCCGCAGGCCGAACTGCTGCAGCGGGTCAAGGCCAGCGGTGCCAAGGTGCTGTCCAGTGCCACTACCGTGGAAGAGGCCGTGTGGCTGGAGCGCCACGGCTGTGACGCGATCATCGCCATGGGTTATGAAGCCGGTGGCCATCGCGGCATGTTCCTCAGCGACGACATCACCAGCCAGATAGGCACCTTCGCCCTGGTGCCGCAGGTGGCCGATGCGGTCAGCGTGCCGGTGATTGCCGCTGGCGGCATCGGCGACCACCGCGGCCTGGTGGCGGCACTAGCCTTGGGTGCGTCTGCCGTGCAGATCGGCACGGCTTACCTGTTCTGCCCCGAAGCCAAGGTTTCGCCGGCACATCGCCAGGCGCTGGACAGCGCGCCTGCCAGCGATACGGCGCTGACCAACCTGTTCACCGGGCGCCCGGCACGCGGTATCAACAACCGCCTCATGCGTGAGCTGGGGCCGATGAGTACGCTGGCGCCGCGCTTCCCGCTGGCCGGTGGGGCATTGATGCCGTTGCGGGCGATCACCGACCCGCAGGGCAACAGCGATTTCAGCAATTTGTGGTCGGGGCAGGCGTTGCGCTTGGGCAGGCATTTGCCGGCTTGGGAGCTGACACGGGAGATTGCCGAAAAGGCGCTGGTCGTGGTCGGCCGTTAGGCATCGTTTGAAGCAGGCCCGGCCCCTTCCCGGCAAACAGCCTATCGCTATATAGTTGAAGATATAACGATAACCCCAAGGAGCTGTCTTCATGCGTATCCGCCCGTCCCACCTGGCCGTCACTGCCCTGGCCAGCCTGTTTGCCTTCAACACCGCCTGGGCCGATGAAGTTCAGGTCGCGGTCGCAGCGAACTTTACAGCACCTATCCAGGCCATTGCCCAGGACTTTGAAAAAGACACTGGCCACAAGCTGGTCGCCGCCTACGGCGCCACCGGGCAGTTCTACGCACAGATCAAGAACGGCGCACCGTTCGAAGTGTTCCTTGCCGCCGACGACACCACCCCGAAAAAGCTTGAAGACGAAAAGGAAACCGTCCCCGGTTCGCGCTTTACCTACGCCATCGGCACCCTGGCCCTGTGGTCGGCGAAGGAGGGCTACGTAGATGCCAAGGGTGAAGTGCTGAAGAAGAACGCGTTCAAACACCTGTCCATTGCCAACCCCAAAGCGGCACCTTACGGCCTGGCCGCCACCCAGGTACTGGACAAGCTGAAGCTTACCGATGCCACCAAGGGCAAGATCGTCGAAGGCCAAAACATCACCCAGGCCTTCCAGTTCGTCTCCACCGGCAACGCCGAGCTGGGCTTCGTCGCCCTGTCGCAGATCTACAAGGACGGCAAGGTGACCAATGGCTCGGCCTGGATCGTGCCGTCCAACCTGCACGAGCCGATCCGCCAGGACGCCGTGATCCTCAACAAAGGCAAGGACAATGCGGCCGCCAAAGCGCTGGTCGAATACCTCAAAGGCCCAAAAGCCGCAGCGGTGATCAAGTCCTACGGTTATGAAATCTGATGCCACTGGATGCCAGTGACCTGGGCGCGATCTGGCTGACCATCAAACTGGCCAGCCTGACCACCCTGATCCTGCTGATCATCGGCACACCCATCGCCTGGTGGCTGGCGCGCACGCGCTCATGGCTACGCGGGCCGGTGGGCGCCGTGGTCGCCTTGCCGCTGGTGCTGCCGCCGACGGTGATCGGCTTCTACCTGCTGATCGCCCTCGGCCCGCATGGCTGGCTTGGCCAGGCCACCCAGGCCATGGGCCTGGGGACCGTGGTATTCAGCTTCACTGGCCTGGTGATCGGTTCGACCGTGTATTCCATGCCATTTGTGGTCCAGCCGCTGCAGAATGCCTTTGGCGCCATCGGCCAGCGCCCGCTGGAAGTGGCGGCAACGCTACGCGCCAGCCCTTGGGACACCTTCGTCCATGTGGTGCTGCCGCTGGCCCGCCCTGGCTTCATCACTGCCAGCATCCTCGGCTTCGCCCACACCGTGGGCGAGTTTGGCGTGGTGCTGATGATCGGTGGCAACATCCCCGACAAGACCCGCGTGGTTTCGGTGCAGATCTTCGATCACGTCGAGGCCATGGAGTACGCGCAAGCCCACTGGTTGGCAGCTGCCATGCTGGTGTTCTCTTTCCTGGTGCTGCTCCTGCTGTACGCCGGACGCCGCGGCAAAGCAGGCTGGAGCTGAAATGAGCGCATCGATTGTGGCGCGCCTGAACCTGGCGCGCGACGACTTTACCCTGGACGTCGACCTGCGCTTGCCCGGGCGCGGCATCAGCGCCCTGTTCGGCCACTCCGGCTCAGGCAAGACCAGCTGCCTGCGTTGCCTGGCCGGGCTGGAGCGGGCTGCCAGCGCCTACATCGAGGTCAACGGCGAAGTCTGGGAAGACAGCGCCCGCGGCTACTTCCAGGCACCGCACCTGCGCCCGGTGGGCTACGTGTTCCAGGAGGCCAGCCTGTTCCCGCACCTGTCGGTACGCGGCAACCTGGAGTTCGGCTGGCGCCGGGTAGCCGCCACTGAACGCAAGGTCAACCTCGACCAGGCCTGCCAGCTGCTGGGTATCGGCCACTTGCTCGGCCGCCGGCCAGCGACGCTGTCTGGCGGTGAGGCGCAGCGGGTGGGCATTGCCCGCGCGCTACTCAGCAGCCCGCGCCTGCTGTTGATGGACGAGCCGCTGGCCGCCCTCGACGGGCCGCGCAAACGCGAAATCCTGCCCTACCTGGAGCGCCTGCACGACGAACTGGACATCCCGCTGGTGTATGTCAGCCATGCCCAGGACGAAGTGGCACGGCTGGCCGACCACCTGGTGTTGCTGGAGCAGGGCCAGGCGGTGGCCAGTGGCCCGATTGGCGAAACCCTGGCCCGCCTCGACCTGTCGCTGGCCCAAGGTGAGGATGCCGGCGTGGTATTCGAAGGCATGGTGGTGGGCCACGACCCGCACTACGACCTGCTCGACCTGCGCCTGCCCGGCAGCAGCGGGCCGCTGCTGCGCATCGCCCACCCGGCCCATGTGATGGGTAGCACCCTGCGGGTCAAGGTGCAGGCCCGTGACGTCAGCCTGGCGCTGACCGCCGACAGCACTTCGAGCATCCTCAACCGCCTGCCGGTGCGGGTGCGCGAAAGCCGCCCGGCGGCCAACCCGGCGCATGTACTGGTCAGCCTGGATGCCGGCGGCAATGCCTTGCTCGCGCGCATCACCCGCTTCTCGGCAGACCAGCTCGGCCTGCACCCGGGCCAGGTGCTTTTCGCCCAGATCAAGTCGGTGGCCTTGTTGGGCTGAGCATCATTCGCGCAGGCGTTGTCCAAAGATCTGTGACCTGATCGAGGCACCCCGCCCATGCTCGACTGCCCCCTGCCGCGCACCCTGCACTACGTTGACGACAGCCAGCCGGGCTTGAGCCGGCGGCAATGGCGGGGGCGCTTCATCTACCTGGATGCCGATGGCCAGCGGGTGCGCGACAGCGCCACCCTCGCACGCATCGCCGCGCTGGTGATTCCCCCGGCCTACACCGATGTGTGGATTTGCGCCGACCCACAGGGCCACCTGCAGGCCACCGGCCGCGATGCCCGAGGCCGCAAGCAGTACCGCTACCACGCGCAATGGCGCAAGGTGCGCGACCAGCACAAGTACGGGCGCATGCTGGCCTTTGCCCAGGCCCTGCCAAAGCTGCGCGCGCAACTGGAAGCACACCTGGCCCGACCGGGCCTGGACCGGGAAAAGGTCATGGCGCTGGTGGTCAGCCTGCTCGACCACACCCTGATCCGCATTGGTAACCAGCGCTACCTGCGTGAAAACCGATCCTATGGCCTGACCACCCTGCGTAACCGCCACGTCGAGGTGAAAGGTAGCAGTATCCGCTTCCAGTTCCGCGGCAAGCGCGGCGTCGAGCACAACGTCACCCTCCACGACCGGCGCCTGGCCAACCTGCTCAAACGCTGCATGGAGCTGCCCGGGCAATCGCTGTTCCAGTACCTGGATGAAGACGGCCAGCGCCACAGCGTCGGTTCCGGCGAGGTCAACCAGTTCCTGCAGCAGCTGACTGACGCCGACTTTACCGCCAAGGACTACCGCACCTGGGCCGGCAGCAGCCTCGCCCTGGACCTGCTCAGGCCCCTGGCCTGGGAGCCCGAGAGCGAAGCCAAACGCCATGTCGCCGCCATAGTCCGCCAGGTCGCTACACGCCTGGGCAATACACCGGCGGTGTGCAGACGCTGCTACATCCACCCCGCTGTACTTGAACACTACGCCCTGGGGCGCCTGGCCAACTTGCCGAAAAACCGTGTACGCAAAGGCCTGGACCCCGAAGAGGTCACCTTGCTGCTATTTCTTCAGGCGCTTGAGGAACAGGATGAACATTAATCCTGTCTATTCAGCCGATGATGCGAAGAAATTTCCCATTGGCCGCCAAGCACCCTATTCTTGACATCGAGCACCTTGGCCGACAAACCATTGGCGGTTTGCATCGGCTCCTGCGACTGAAGACACGCAACAGAATTTGTCTGTCGGGGAATTACTATCCGCCGAAAGCGTCTTTAATGAGAAGGAAGAGGGACAAGCTCCCGCCGCCGTGGCAAATAGCCCAGCGGACTTTTACATCACCAAGGAGAACTACATGCTGATACTCACCCGTAAGGTTGGCGAAAGCATCGTCATCAACGATGACATCAAAGTCACCATTCTGGGCGTCAAAGGGATGCAGGTGAGGATCGGTATCGATGCACCGAAAGATGTTCAGGTCCATCGCGAAGAGATCTTCAAACGTATCCAGGCCGGCAGCCCGGCACCAGAAAAGCACGACGACTCGCACTGAGCGACTTGCCTCAAGCCGCACGGACGCGCTTGATCGCCACACGCCTCAGGTGCCCAGCAGTTCGCGCACCTTGGCGATCATACAGTCCATGTCGAACGGTTTGTCGAACACTGCGGCGAACAGTTCCGGGCATCCCTGGTTGGCTTGCGCGCCACTCATGAGGATGACCGGCAACTCGCTCAAGGCCGGGTCTTCACGCATCGAGCGCACCAACTCCTCACCGTTCAGCAGCGGCATCATATAGTCGGTGATCACCAGCTGAACGCGCTTTTCCTTCAGTGCTTCCAGCGCCTTGCAGCCGTTGCTCGCCTTTTCCACCAGAAAGCCTTCGTCCTCCAGGGCAAAACCGAGGATGTCAGCGATCAGGTACTCGTCATCGACGATCAGGATGGTATTCATCTGCCCGCCCCGTCACCCACTCCCTTGCGGCACCGGCGTTCCCGACAGCACACCACAAGCGCCTTCGAACGCCTTGCGCAAGGTAATGCCCTGCGGCCCTATCAGCAGCTCGTGCAAGGCAGGGTCATGGTGGCTGTCACGCACCTTGAGGATCGACAGCATGCGCCGCAGCTGCGAGTCCAGCTCGACGAAGCGCATCAGCATCAGGTTGTCGACGATACTCGACAGGTCTGGGGCCGGGGCGCTGATTTCCGAGCCAAAAATGTCGCGCATCTCCCAGGTCAGCATCACGCTCACATCGCGTGCGCGCAGTTCGCCGGTCAAGGCGCGGAAAAACGCATTGAGCCGCGCCGGGTCAATGGCCAGGCGGCTGAACGCCCCGAGGCTGTCGATCATCACCCGCTTGCTGCCCTGCGCCTCGACGCGCTCAAGCAGGCGCGCGCCAACCTGGTCCAGCAAACCTTCGGTGGTTGGCTGCCAACATAGCTGCAGGCTGCCACCCTGCTCCATCGCGGCGAAGTCGTAACCCAGCGACGCGGCCTTGATACGCAGGCGTTCGGGGGTTTCGTAAAAGCCGAAATGCAGCCCTGGCGCCTGCGGCGTGCTGGCGCCGAGGAAAGCCAGGCCCAACGAGGTTTTGCCAATACCCGAAGGCCCGATCAGCAGGCTGACCGAACCTGCAGCCAAGCCGCCATCGAGCATTTCATCCAGGCTTGCTACACCGCTGCTGATGCGAGAGAGGGTGGCACTGCCGATCTGGCTGGGGTGGCTGAACAACGCTTCCAGGCGCGGGTAGACGTGCAGGCCAGCTTCATCGATGAGGCACTCATGGCGCCCCGACAACGCCGCACTGCCGCGGGTCTTGCGCAACTGGATATGGCGCACGGCGCGGCTGCCCACCAGTTGTTCACCCAGTTCTATCACCCCGTCAACCATGGTGTGCTCCGGGCTGCCTTCGTCCAGCCGTGCACTGGTCAACAGCAGTACGGTGCAACCGGCAAAGGCCGCATGGCCTTGCAGTTCGGAGACGAACTTCTTGGTGTCCAGCGCGGTTTCCGCGCGCACCCGGGCATTAAGCACGCCATCGACGATCAGCAAGCTGGCCTGCTGCCGGGCGATTTCCTGGCGCAGTAACCGCACCACGGCGTCGAGGCCTTCCTGCTCCAGGGTGTCGAAGGCGCTGACGAACTGGATCGGGTCGCCGACCAGCGCCGGGTCGAAAAACTCCAAGGTGGCCAAGTACTGGAACAGCCGCTCGTGCGACTCGCTCAGCAAGGTGGCCACCAGCACCCGCCCGCCGCCGCGCACATGCCCGCAGGCCAGCTGATTGGCCAAGATGGTCTTGCCGGCCCCCGGCGGGCCCTGAATGATGTAGGACGCGCCTGCCACCAAGCCACCCTTGAGCAGCGCATCGAGCCCTTCGATCCCCGTCACCAGCCGCCTGAGTGCCTGTGCCATGGTGTCTACCTGTCGAGTTGGCTGTCCATCTGGTCCTGATAGGTTGGCAAGTAAAGCTGCATGCAAGTTCCACGGCCGGGTTCGCTGTCGACGCAAATGGCGCCACCGCACTGCTTGGCAAAGCCATACACCTGGCTTAGACCCAGGCCGGTCCCCTTGCCGAAGGGCTTGGTGGTGAAAAACGGCTCGAAGATACGCGGCAGTACTTCTGGTGCAATGCCCTCGCCACAGTCTTCCACTTCAAAACGCACAAAACTGCCACGCAACCCATCCACCTCGCCGGCCAGTTCGACCATATCGACCGTCAAACCGATGCGGCCTTGCCCCTCAATGGCATCGCGGGCGTTGAACAGCAGGTTGAGCAGCACCATCTGCAACTGCCCGGCATCTACCTCGATCAGGGGCAGGTCCGGTTGCAGCAACACTTTCAATTCAATCGAACTGGGCAGTGCATGCTCCAGTAAACCACGGGTAGCGGCTATAAGGTTCGCCGGGGCGACGCAGGCAACATCCAGTTTGCGATGGCGGGCAAAACTGAGCAGTTGCTGGGTCAGCTCGGTACCGCGGTTTCCGGCATCGAGGATGTGCTGCAGCATGCGCTGGGCACGTGCCGGGTCCTGAGTGCTTTGCGCCAACCGGGCCGAGCTCATGATGATGGTCAACAGGTTGTTGAAGTCATGCGCAAGGCCCCCAGTCAGCTGGCCAAGTGCCTCAAGCTTCTGCGCCTGGAACAACTGGGCCCGCATGGCATCCAGCTGCAGCGCCGACTCACGCCGGTCGGTAATGTCGCGGGTTACCTTGGCCAGGCCAACGATCTGGCCAAGGTCATCACGGATTACGTCCAGCGCGGCCAAGGCCCAGAACTGCGTGCCATCCTTGCGTACACGCCAACCTTCATCCTGCGCCACGCCCTGCTCCAGCGCCTGGCGCAACAAGCGTTCGGGGCGGCCATCGGCACAATCCTGCGGGGTGAAGAACAACGAAAAATGCTGGCCGATCACTTCATCGGCACGGTAACCCTTGATCCGCTGTGCACCGGCATTCCATGACACCACATGGCCGGAGGGGTCGAGCATGTAGATGGCGTAGTCCACCACCGACTGAACCAGCTGTTCATAGCGGTGGGCAGGCATGACGGGATGGTCGAGGCAATCAGCTGAAGCCATGCAAACTCCACCGGTACAGCAGCAGGGACGAAGTGAGAGTAGCCAAGCGTACATGCCAGCGCACAGCCACCCGGCAACCGATGGTCAGCGCTCACGCTCTACGAGTACTGGGCTGATCCGCCGTGGCATCGCCACTTTCAGCAGCCAGAGGCTCACCAGCACGATAAGCCCACCACCGGCCAATGCCATCAGCCGCTGCGGCTGAGGGTGTTCGGCATCGAAGCCCAACATCAGCAGGTAACCGCCCAGGCTAATCAGGCTGAGGAGGAGAAATGCCCCCAACACGATCACCTGCGCAAACAACAGTCGCCAGAACAGCCGTGGGCGCACGACACGCTCGCAAGCGTTGGACTGAGTCATCGCTGCATGCTCTTGGATCCAATAAAAGGGCAACAGTGGCTTAATGACAGCAAGGTGTCAATCGGCCGTTCGATCGCTCCTTCATTCTGTTGATCATAGGTGCTGCGGTTGACTCAACTATAACAATGGGTTATAAAGCGCGCTTGATTGCGAAGCCCTTCTGCTTAGAAGCGTGCTGGTCCATTGCGACCCTTTCAAGCGTGCGAGTGTGGTGGAATTGGTATACACAGCAGACTTAAAATCTGTCGGCGTGAGCCTTGCGGGTTCGAGTCCCGCCACTCGCACCAAACTTCTTTGAAAAGGCGCCCTTGCGGCGCCTTTTTGCTAGCCGACGGCAATGTTTTGCGCAGCTGCTAAAGTGGAGCTTGTCCCCGTCCACTGGAATGCCGCCATGCGCTACTCCCTGTTCGATGGTCAACGCGACATCATTATCCTGGTTGCCCGCATCCTGCTGATGATCCTGTTCGTATTGTCTGGCTGGGCCAAGCTGACCGGTTTCGAAGGCACTGTCGGCTACATGACTTCCCTTGGCGCCCCTGCCCCCATGCTGGCGGCGGCGATTGCCGTGCTTATGGAGTTCATTGTGGGCATCCTGCTGATACTGGGCTTCTACACGCGGCCGCTGGCATTCCTGTTCGCCCTGTTCGTGCTGGGCACGGCGCTTTTGGGCCACCCGTTCTGGAACATGGTCGACCCTGAGCGCAGCGCCAACATGACCCAGTTCCTGAAAAACCTCAGCATCATGGGTGGCCTGCTATTGCTGGCGGTGAGCGGCCCAGGGCGCTTCTCGGTAGATGGTCGCTGACTCAATCGTCTTCGCAGTCATCGAACCAGGCTGGGTGATCACGCTCCTCGTCATCAAGGTCATCCAGCGTTTCCTCATCTTCCTCCACTTCATCCTCGGCGCCTTGGGCATCCGCCTCGGGCTCCCTGTCGTCGTAGTGAAATTCGTGGTCAAGCAGGTGATCGTGCTCGGGTTCGTGCAGGTCGTCTTCGTCGTGCATGCTGGCTCCAGGGGTGCGTAGCTGGCCTGTATAGGCTGATCGCGTTCGCAGGTCAATGCGTTGGCGCTTAATGCTGGGTTAACCAGCCGGGTCCAGTCTGCAGGCTCTCCCTTCAAAACGTTGCTTGCCCGCCTTCATGGCGGGCTTTTTTATGGCTTTATCGGGCCCTATCGCCAGCACGCCAGGCAAAACACATGCATGACAGCCTCATGACCTGCGCTTCACGATTTACGGACAACTGACTAAGCATACTGACCCCGCTCCGTACGTTCTTACAGCCCGCCGCATCATTGCTGCGGGCTTTTCTTTTTCCGTGTGCCTCTGTCAGACATACGCCCCTGCAAATATCTGCGCAAGGCAGGTACATATGTGCAAAGCAGCTACCCCGCCCCAGAACATGACCTGAAGCAGTTTTGCCCACCCAGACAAGGTCTATGCTAACCCGGCGATAAACCAAGCTCACATCGGATAGACACGGAGGCTCTTATGAAAGCTGCTGTTGTTGCACCAGGCCGTCGCGTGGACGTGGTAGAAAAAACCCTACGCCCCCTCGAGTACGGCGAAGCGCTGCTGAAGATGCAATGCTGCGGTGTGTGCCACACCGACCTGCACGTGAAAAATGGCGACTTCGGTGACAAGACCGGTGTAGTGCTGGGCCACGAAGGTATCGGCGTGGTCCAGGAAGTTGGCCCTGGCGTCACCTCGCTCAAGCCGGGCGATCGCGCCAGCGTAGCCTGGTTCTACCAGGGTTGCGGGCATTGCGAGTATTGCACCAGCGGCAACGAAACCCTGTGTCGCGAAGTGAAAAACTCCGGCTACACCGTGGACGGTGGCATGGCCGAGGCCTGCATCGTCAAGGCCGACTATTCGGTCAAGGTTCCCGACGGCCTCGACTCCGCTGCCGCCAGCAGCGTTACCTGCGCCGGCGTCACCACCTACAAGGCGGTGAAGATCTCCAACATCCGCCCCGGCCAATGGATTGCCATCTACGGCCTCGGCGGCCTGGGCAACCTGGCCCTGCAATACGCCAAGAACGTGTTCAACGCCAAAGTGATCGCCATCGACGTCAACGAAGAGCAACTGCGCTTCGCCAGTGAGATGGGCGCCGACCTGGTCGTCAACTCGAGCACTGAAGATGCAGCGAAGGTCATCCAGGCCAAGACCGGGGGCGCCCATGCCGCCGTAGTTACCGCCGTGGCCAAGGCTGCATTCGACTCGGCCGTCGATGCCCTGCGCGCCGGTGGCCGCCTGGTGGCGGTCGGCCTGCCATCAGAAGCCATGAACCTGAATATCCCCCGCCTGGTGCTGGACGGTATCGAAGTGATCGGTTCGCTGGTCGGCACACGGCAGGACCTGCAGGAAGCCTTCCAGTTTGCGGCGGAAGGCAAGGTGGTGCCGAAGGTGACCCTACGGCCGATCGAGGATATCAACCAGATCTTTGACGAGATGCTGGAAGGCAAGATCAAAGGGCGGATGGTGATTCAGTTCGAAGGTTGATCGCTTGGCGGTCGAAGATCATGACCCGTACCGAAGCCCGCAGATTGTCATCCGCGGGCTTTTTACTTTCTCAACAGTCAAGGACCAGGCCATGAGCTTCGACTGGCATGCTGGGCCAATTACCCGCTCCACTCCGCTGGACAAGCACTACCGCAACACGCAGAGGGTTCGTCAGTTTCTGCTCAGTGAGTGCGGGGACGGATTCAAGTTCGACCGCGCCTTCATGGCGTGGATCAAGAGTGGCACGCCGTCCACCATGGGCGACATTGCGGACGAATGGCTACGTATACATCGGTGATCATCGGCATCTGAAGGGGTTTAATAGCGGATAACCACCTGTATCCATAGGTAGCGCATGACGATACGCAGCCTGGCCAAAAACCTCCCGCCAGACCCAGGCAATCCAGGCTGGGTGCTCGGATGGGGCGTGCTACGAGACCGGCACCCGTGGCATTTTGTCGACGTTTATGCTGACCAGAACACCGCCAAGGTGGAAGCAGAACGCCGCGGTGCCGGGTACGTCGTAGAGTATGGGTCGCACCGGCTTGGGTCGGATGATTTCATCTGCGGTGTAAGCCCGCCTGAAGGCTAGAAATTGATTGACTCTTTAGCTCGAACATCCCCAATCAAAGCGTACTCATATGGCACAGCGCCTTTGGTTATGACGGTGGCCTCAACCATCGTCTCACTGGTTTCCTGTTCACGAGCGAATAGCTGGCAGAGGCGTTCGTGACCATAGTGGCACCCACTTCAGGTGTGCACCGCATCTTCGGTGACCGCTGCCCGCCAGCGCCTTAACGCTTGTCGTGAAGTTCGGGCGGCCAAGCGCTGATAAACCAGAACAACCCCAGCCCACCGATGTTACTCCAGCTCCAATGAATGGCCGGATAGATGACCAGCCCGATGATCCAGATGGCAACCATCAATCCGCCAACTCGGCGTCGGCGTTTCGGCGTGAACCACTTCCGCAAATCCCTATGCCTCTCCAGTAACCGCATTACCACTTTCCTTGTTTGATGAGCGGCGAAGCATACCACCCCTTCCAAACCATGAACGCCTCCCCGGCGAGGGCGAACGGGTCAAGTAATAAAGGCTGAAGTTTCGGAGCTCATGGCTTAGAAAAAACCCGCAGACGTTAATCTGCGGGGCTTTCTAACGGTGGAGGCCGAGGTCGGTTTGGGACATTCGATGTCCCAGAGAAGCACCGTGTACGAGGTTGAGGTGGAAAGGGATCGAACTGATAGGGAAGATGTGGCCAATTACAATGTCGCTGATCGCCTCTATGCCCTGAAGTCAAAAGCCTCTGGCGATTGCGTCGTCACGTAGTGCGCCAGGTAGTTGTCGAGCACAGTTTCCGGATCATCGAGCAGACGGTAGTTGGCAAAGTCGTTGTTCTTGACGTGATAGACCTTTCCGTCGCACTTGCCTTCGTCAAGAAACAGCGCATCGCCCGCATCAGTCAACAACCAGCAACGCAGGTAGTGTTCGGAACTCGCCTGGATGCTTTTGACGAAATCCCTCATTACGGCCTTCTTCACCCCACGTAGCACTCGATACCGCTCGATTGACAGGCGTCCGCTGTAGGAGAACGGGGAGTTGGTCCAATCCATGGGCATATAGGAACGCTCGGTCAGCATAAAAGACCAGAAATAGCGATACAGCTCCTTCCAGCGTGCCGGCAGCATCGCACAGTTGCGCTCGAATTCAGGCCCTTCGGTTTCAAGCGTTACAGGCACCAAGTCGAAGAACAGATTCAGCGCCCGCGCCTCAGCCGCCAGCGATGCTATCCAGGTACCCTGAAAACGCTTGAATAGCACTATCGGCACCGCATACTCCCGTTCGATAGCAGCAACGGTACGAGGAAAGGCTGCGGCAAAGCCAGGAAACATTTCGCCAACGGATGCACCGAGCCCATCGATCACCACGCTGTTCAGGCGCGGCCGCTGGGCATCGACAAGATCAGCTGCGCTTGTGCACACTAAATCGTACCTATCCCTGTCAAGCATCATCTATCCCTATTCGAGTTTCATCTTCAGAAAGCCTGTATCGGCTGGATAATGCTTTTCTGCAAGTCCCACTCCCTCTCCTGATTGTCTTGAAGCATCCAGGCTACTGACAGTCCGGACCTTTCGTAAACACTAAGGGCTGCACTCGATCGAATCTGTCAAATCATCGATCATTCTTTGAAGAGGATCCGACGGCGTTGCTTAGACCTTTGGAATTGTGATCGCCTGGAGTGGTTCGAGAGATGGCTGTGGATTTGACCAAACCGCGAGTATCTTTGGAGTGGGCGACACCCGAGGTGGTGGTTCCGTGACCTTTGTCGCTGTTGCGCGAGCTACCGTAATGGTTGCCGCTTACTCCATGATCGCGTGTGGCCTTGCCCTCGTGATCGCTTCCAGCGCTCTTACCATTTCCGCTGTGCCCTCCCATACCACCCGCATGCCCACCTCCATGTCCGCCGCCGTTGCCGCCGCCGTGACCACCACCACCACCACCACCACCACCACCACCACCACCACCTTTGGCGTAGGCAGAACCAATCGGGGAGAGATCAGCAGGCACGAATGCCGTCATCCCAAGTGCCAGCGCACAAGCGAAGACAACAACCAGGGGTTTTCTCATTTTTATTTGCCTCCAAAGGCGCGGGGAAAGCTAAAGTGCAGTTCTGACCGAGAGAGCGCTCTTAAGTTCTCGCATTCCGACAGAATGCTACTCCCCTTCAAGAGCATTGCCTTCGGTAGTAGGTTGACTACGCTCTGGTTGGATAAATGATCAAGGACTGTTCACATGGGAAAGAAGTTGAATATCGCCGTAGCGCTCTCGCTGGTAATGGGTTTGAACCCAATGTTGTTGGCAGATCCCGGAAAAGGGAAAGGCCACGACAAGGGAGGTCAACACGACAACCAAGGGCATCAAGGCAACGGTAACGACTGGCACAGTGGGCCTTCCGTCGACTTGGGCGGGGTGCGGGTCATCCTCGACAACAATCGCGATTACTGGAATCCAGGCTCCTCTCTACCTCCAGGGATTCAGAAGAATCTGGCACGCGGCAAACCTCTCCCGCCCGGAATTGCCAAGAAACTGGATAGCAGGCTGATCGGACGACTTCCTCATTACGATGGCTATGAGTGGCAACAAGCCGGAACTGACCTACTGCTTGTGGCTATTGCCTCGGGTGTGATCTATGAGGTGCTGCACAACGTGCTGGATTGAAGTCGTCAGCTTGGACAAAGCTGAAAGTAGCGGATGACTCTCAGCCTGCCACTATTCCTCTCGGAAAGTTGAAGCGGTTGCGCTGCGGTAAAAGACATCTCTCCTTGAAGCGGACTGGCCACGGTTTCTTTTGGTTGAATGAACGTCCGAATGGATCGAAAGCAGACCATCGTGACTGTCCACTACCGACTCAGGCTGTGTGAAAACTTCAAGCGGACTCCGGCTGATTAAGAAACAACCTAAAAATCGCGCTCCTGCGTGTCTGACTTGGCCTTTGCGTTTTCACACAGCCCGCTTTGCGACCCATCGCCGGAAAGCCCGGCTCCCACAGGTACAACGCCGGCCTGGCGGCTGGTGATGATCCTGTGGGAACCGGCACTGACAGCGGAGCCTGGGCGGTTTCTGTTCTGGGTCGGAGCAAGCGGCGCAAACGATACCCTGCACCGCAACTCTCAGCTCAGCGAGAACTGGGGGCGTCAGTTGCCTGGGCAAGGGCTCACGATCTGGCCGACGTTCATGCCCACCGTTCCGCTTGGCTTAGTCGTGTAAAACTTGATGCCCGACGCTACGATCAAGCGTGCTGCTGGAGCACTCGAAAGAGGGAATCACTGAGCGCGTTTATCGCCGCGTCGGCGAGGAGGTCAGCCCAACCAAGTAGAGGGCTGATGCGGAAACGATGCCCAATGATGCGGAAACGATACGAGTTTCCTGCGCACAAAGAAAAACCCCGCAGACGTTAATCTGCGGGGCTTTCGAATGGTGGAGGCCGAGGTCGGAATCGAACCGGCGTAGACGGATTTGCAATCCGGAGCATAACCACTTTGCTACTCGGCCTCAAAGGTCGGATCTAGCTGCTTGCGCTTCGCTATCTCCTTGAAACGCTGAACCTTTTTCAAAGTTTGCTGCGTTTCGATGGGCGCCATTATGTCCTCATTCCTTTAACCTTGCAACCCCCTGAACGAAAAAAAATTTCAACGGGTTCAAGGTGTTAGCGCAGGCGGCCGAGTTTACTCCATAACCCCACCACGGTGTTCTCCACCGCGCCGCTGGCAGCCACGCCGATGCGCTCCTGCAGGCTCTTGCGTTCGGCATAGTGCAGGTGGAACAGGTTGGCATTACGCGCGCGTTCGCTCAGGTACTCGTCGCTGGTCTGCAGTTCGTCCACCAGTTTGCGGTTGAGTGCAGCCACGCCCAGCCAGACTTCACCTGTGGCCACTTCGTCGATGTGCAGCTGTGGGCGATAGCGGGCGACGAAGTCCTTGAACAGCTGGTGGGTGATGTCCAGGTCTTCCTGAAACTTCTCCCGGCCCTTCTCGGTGTTCTCGCCAAACACGGTCAGGGTGCGCTTGTACTCGCCAGCGGTCAGCACTTCGAAATCGATGTCGTGCTTCTTCAGCAGGCGGTTGACGTTGGGCAGCTGCGCCACCACACCGATCGAGCCAAGCACGGCAAACGGCGCGCTGACGATCTTCTCGCCAATGCAGGCCATCATGTAACCACCGCTGGCGGCCACCTTGTCGATGCACACGGTCAGCGGGATGCCGGCCTGGCGAATGCGTGCCAGCTGTGAGGCAGCCAAGCCGTAGCTGTGCACCAGGCCGCCGCCGCTTTCCAGGCGCAGCACCACCTCGTCACGCGGGGTGGCGAGGGTCAGCAGCGCGGTGATTTCATTGCGCAGGCTTTCGGTGGCCGAAGCCTTGATGTCGCCATCGAAGTCCAGCACGAAGACCCGGCCTTTCTCATCGGCCTTGCCTTTGCCCTTCTTCTGCTGCTTTTCCGCCTTGGCCTGCTGCTTGCGCAGGGCCTTGAGCTGGGCCTTGTCGAGCAGGCCGGATTCCAGGCGCTCACGCAGGTCCTTGTAGAACTCGTTCAGGCGGGTGACCTGCAATTGCCCACCCTGTTTGCGCCGCCCTTTGCCACGCAGCCCGGCGATAGCCGACAGCACCATCAGGATGGCGATGACCAGGGTGGCGGTTTTGGCGAGAAAGCTTGCGTATTCGGCAAGAAACTCCACATTGACTCCTTAAATACTTGCGCCACTACGGCGCGTAGCTGTTGCAAGCATACCGTTGCGCCTGAGGTGCTGCCAGCCGGTGTAAACGCTGGCAACATCTTTCAAACAACCTTTTCAAACGCTTGTATGTTTTTTCGTTGACAGCCCGTGTGCCGCATCCTAACCTCGCAGCAACCTCCAACAGGCCGGAACCTTTCGTGGGCAACCTCTACTTGATCCGACATGGCCAAGCCTCCTTCGGTGCCGATGACTATGACGTCCTCTCGCCCGTGGGTGTGCGCCAGAGCCAGGCTCTGGGTGAGCACTTGGCCCAGCTTGGCGTGCACCTGGACCGCTGCGTGGCAGGCGACTTGCGCCGCCAGCAGGATACCGCGCGCCTGGCCATGGGAGCATTGCACGCCAATGGCTGCCCGGTGCCGGCTGTTGAGACCGACGCAGCATTCAATGAGTTCGATGCCGACGGCGTGATCCGTGCACTGATGCCCGGGCTGCTGCCGGAAGAGCCCGATGCCCTGCATGTACTGCGCAATCCCGTGCAGCATCGCAGCGAGTTTCAGCGGCTGTTCGCGCTGATGGTGCAACGCTGGCACGATGGCGAGCATGCCGACGATGGCCTGGAGACCTGGCAGGCGTTCACTGCCCGCGTGCAAGCTGGCCTACAACGCGTGCTCGATGCCGCCGGCAGCGGCGACAATATTGCTGTCTTCACTTCGGGCGGTACCATTGCCGCCCTGCTCCACCTGGTTACCCGTATCACCCCCAGCCAGGCGTTCGCGCTGAACTGGCAAATCATCAACACGTCGCTCAGTCAGCTGAAGTTCCGCGGCCGCGACGTGGCACTGGCATCCTTCAACAGCCAGGCCCATGTGCAGCTGTTGAGGGCGCCGGAGCTTGTCACTTACCGATAAGCCCGGTTAGTTGTGTCCCTGCGGGGACGTGTAAATCACTCTATAAGGAATGCGCCATGACCTCCGTAGCTGATGCCGTTAAAAAGATGCAAGAGAAGTTCAACCCATCCGCGGCCGCCGGCCTGGACCTGGTGTTCGGCTTCAACATCACCGACGAAGACAAGCACTACGCGCTGATCGTCAAGGACGGCACCTGCAACCTGC
This sequence comes from Pseudomonas sp. TWI929, assembly GCF_039673335.1. Taxonomy (NCBI): domain Bacteria; kingdom Pseudomonadati; phylum Pseudomonadota; class Gammaproteobacteria; order Pseudomonadales; family Pseudomonadaceae; genus Pseudomonas; species Pseudomonas sp. TWI929. The sequence continues at coordinate 107,989 of NZ_JBDJLK010000006.1, read as the reverse complement.
AGGAAGGCGAGAACCCGGATGCCAACTGCACCCTGGTGATGGACAGCGAAACCCTGAAGGGCATCGTCAGCGGCGAAACCGACGGCATGCAGGCCTTCATGGGCGGCAAGCTGCGCGTTGAAGGCGACATGATGCTGTCGATGAAACTGAGCGAGCTGTTCCCGTCCTGAGGGCTGGGGATAACGGATGATCGAAAAACCGAAGCCTGACCGGCTTCGGTTTTTTTTGCCTGCTCCAGATCTGCGCCGGCTCTGTGCAGGAGCGGCTTTGTGTCGCGACAGGGGCGCGAAGCGGCCCCAGCTTTGTGCATCATGCAAGATTGCCGGGGCCGCTTTGCGGCCCAATCGCGACACAAGGCCGCTCCTACAAAGGAATGTAGAACGGCTGCCAAGTGGTTACATCAAGGCAGTTGATCGTGCAGCAACACCCTCACCTATATGGCACCTGGCACGCTTGTTCCACCCTCGGCAGGCCATTAGATTAGCCAATAGTCCTTGCGATCGAGAATAAGGAAAACGCATGACGCTCACCGACCAGTCCACCCAGGTACGCCCCGGCGAAGAACTCGACGCGGCCGTCATCGACCCTTACCTCAAGGCCAACATCCCTGGCCTGGAGGGCATGCCGAGCATCAGCCAGTTCCCTGGCGGCGCCTCCAACCTCACCTACCTGGTCAGCTACCCAGGCCGCGATTTCGTGCTGCGCCGCCCGCCGTTCGGGCAAAAGGCCAAGTCAGCCCATGACATGGGCCGTGAATTTCGCATCCTCAACCAGTTGAACAGCGGCTTCCCCTACTGCCCCAAAGCCTACGCGCACTGCACCGACAGCAGCCTGATCGGCGGCGAGTTCTACGTAATGGAGCGGGTCAAGGGCATCATCCTGCGTTCGGACATTCCGCCCGAACTGGACCTCGACGCCAACCGCACCGAGGCCCTGTGCAAGAGCTTCATCGACCGCTTGGTCGAGCTGCACCAGGTGGACTACAGCGCCTGCGGCTTGGCCGACCTGGGCAAGCCGGAAGGCTATGTGCAACGCCAGATCGAGGGCTGGACCAGCCGCTACGAAAAGGCCCTGACCCCAGATGCCCCACGCTGGGAGAAGGTAACCGCCTGGCTGCACGAGAAGATGCCGGCAGACCACCCACGCCCCGCCATCGTGCACAACGACTACCGTTTCGACAACGTCATCCTCGACGCCGACAACCCCATGCGCATCATCGGCGTGCTGGACTGGGAAATGGCCACCCTGGGCGACCCGCTGATGGACCTGGGCAACAGCCTGGCTTACTGGATCGAGGCCGACGACCCGGCGCCGGTGCAACTGATGCGCCGCCAGCCGAGCAATGCACCGGGCATGCTCAGCCGCCGCCAGTTTGTGAATTACTACGCCGAGCGCGCCGGCATCTGCCTGGACAACTTCGATTACTACTATTGCTATGGCCTGTTCCGCCTGGCCGGCATCGTTCAGCAAATTTACTACCGCTATTATCACGGCCAGACCCAGGACAAACGCTTCGCCCAGTTCATTCACATGAACCGCTTGCTGGAGCAGATGACCTTGCAGGTCATCGCCAAGAGCAGTTTCTAAGCCCCGAACTCGATGACGGATAACAAGGAAAACAGCATGTCCAAGACCCACCTGTTCGACCTCGACGGCAAGATCGCTTTCGTCTCTGGCGCCAGCCGTGGCATCGGCGAGGCCATTGCCCACTTGCTGGCCCAACAAGGGGCCCATGTGATCGTTTCCAGCCGCAAGCTCGACGGTTGCCAGCAGGTGGCCGACGCCATCATCGCCGCCGGTGGCAAGGCAACTGCGGTGGCCTGCCATATTGGTGAGCTGGAGCAGATCCAGCAGGTGTTTGCCGGCATCCGCGAACAGTTCGGCAAGCTGGACATCCTGGTCAACAACGCCGCTACCAACCCGCAGTTCTGCAATGTGCTGGACACCGACCCAGGCGCGTTCCAGAAGACCGTGGACGTGAACATCCGCGGCTACTTCTTCATGTCGGTGGAAGCCGGCAAGCTGATGCGCGAGCATGGCGGCGGCAGCATCATCAACGTGGCGTCGATCAATGGGGTGTCGCCCGGCCTGTTCCAGGGCATTTACTCAGTGACCAAGGCGGCGGTGATCAACATGACCAAGGTGTTCGCCAAGGAATGCGCGCCGTTCGGCATCCGCTGCAACGCCTTGCTGCCGGGCCTGACCGACACCAAGTTCGCCTCGGCCCTGGTGAAGAACAACGCCATCCTCAATGCCGCGCTGCAACAGATCCCGCTCAAGCGCGTGGCCGACCCCAAGGAAATGGCCGGCGCGGTGCTGTACCTGGCCAGCGATGCCTCCAGCTACACCACCGGCACCGCGCTCAATGTCGACGGCGGCTACTTGTCCTGATCAGGCTTTGACCGCCACCAGGGTGTAGCTCAGGGGCAGGCGTGCGGGCTGTTCGCGCAGGCGATATTCACCATCGTCGCCCTTGACCATCTGCCCCGGCAGCGCCTGCCAAGGGATGCTCTGGTGCTCGACCAACGCCGTCAGTTGCAGACCATGCGCCAGCAAGGCGGTGATCACTTCGCCCAGGCCGTGGTTCCACTCGTGGGTTTCAGTATGGGCAAGGCGCTGGTCGGTTTCGACGTAGGTCTGGTCGTTGTGCCACACCGTCGGCTCTTCATGCTCGAAATACGGGTATTCGAGCTGCAGGCGGTCCTGGTGGTCTTCGTTGACTGCCATCAGCATCGGGTGCCCATCGCGCAGGAACAGCCGCCCACCCGGTTTTAGCAGGGCCGCGACGGTACGCGCCCACGGTTCGATACGGGGCAACCAGCAGAGCGCGCCGATGCCGGTGTAGACCAAGTCGAAAGTACTTGCCGGCAGCACCTGGTCGGCGGCGTAGACGTCGGACTCGACATACTCGATAGCAACTGCGCAGCGCGCGGCCAGTGCCCGCGCCTCGGCCAGCGATGCCGCGGAATAGTCCAGGCCGCAGACCTTAGCGCCAAGGCGCGCCAGCGAGAGGGTGTCGGTGCCGATGTGGCACTGCAGGTGAACGGCCTTGAGCCCGTCGATATCGCCGAGCAATGGCAGATCGAAGCGCACGGTTTCGGAAAGGTATTCGGGATGCTGGACCAGTTGCTCGACTTCGTAGTCGCTGGAAGCGGCGTGTAGCGGGGCGCGTTCATCCCAGCTGGCACGGTTGAGTTGCAGGGAGCGGTCCATGGTGTCGTCCTTGATTAGCGGGGGCTCATGCTAGCCCCCACCTGCTGCCCTGCGACACAACTGCCTTGCTACAAATTGTAAAGCTTGCACGATCACTGTGGGAGCGGGTTCACCCGCGAAGTTGACACCGCGGTGGATGGCACGGGCTTCGCCCGTGTTCGCGGGTAAACCCGCTCCCACAGGGTTAGGTGCTGCCCCGGCAAAATGCTCGTTACAAGCAGGTCGCCGCCGCAGCCCGGCGCTGCAGCGCCACGCCGTCGTTCTTCTGCGCGTAGTAATCCACTCGCGTGCCACCCGCCTGCGGGTAAACGTCCACAAACGACTCGGCCTCACGGGTGTAAACCGTGAGCCCACCCTGCTTGCGCGGCTCCAGGTAGCCACTGGCGTCGTCGCCGAACACCTTCTCTTCCTGCCAGCTGAACTGGATGCACTGGGCAACCAGCTCTGGCGCCTTGTGCGAGTCAAGCTGCGCAGTCGGCTTGCCGCCTCGGGCCGTCTCCATGGTCGCAGAAGCACAACCGACCAGCATCAGCGCCGCGGCCATCGGCAGAATCGCACGCATGTTCCATCCTCAGGGTAAAAAAGAACGCGACTCTAGCACTGGCGGGTAGCGCGCGTGAATGCTTGCGCGTAGTCAACCGGCCTCGACCAATGCCGCCATGTGCACTGTATTGCGCCCGGCGGCCTTGGCCTGGTACAGCGCGGCATCAGCCTGGCCCAGCAGGCTGGCGGTGCTGTCCCTGGGGCCCGGTACGCCACACCACAGGCCGACACTGAAGCGCAGCTCGATCTGGTCACCGGCAAAACGCGCGGGGCTGCGTGCAATGGCCTCGCGCAAACCTTGCAGGGCAGCCATCGCCCCGCTGCGGTCGGTGCCTGGCAACAGCAGCAGGAACTCCTCGCCGCCATAACGGCCAAGGCTGTCGCCCTGGCGCAGGCGCTGCTGCAACTGGCGCACGCAATGGCACAACACCTCGTCGCCGGCCAGATGCCCGTACAGGTCATTGATGCGCTTGAAATGGTCGATGTCGATCATTGCCACGGCCAGGCTGCTCTGTTGTTCACGCGCACGGTCCAGCTCCACGGCGAAGCGCTCGAGAATTGCCCGGCGATTGTAGGTACCCGTCAGCACGTCATGCAGGGCCAGGTGCTGCAGACGTGATTCGCTGCGTTCCTTGGCCATCAGCACCAGCCCGATCGAGTACATCATTACCGTGGCGGTGCCGATTGCCACGGAAATGCTCTGCTTGAGGTTGCTGGTGTCATAGCGCATTTCCACCGCCGTGCCATTGGCCACCGCCACCACGCGCATGCCCAGGCCGACCAGGCTGATCAGCGCACCGATTTGCAACAGCAGGTGGGCCTTGCCTGGCCGCTCGGCATGGCGCCACGCCCAATACAGGATCATCGAGCACTGCAACATCAGCACCAGCGTCGCCAGCAGCATGCGCGGCTCCAAGGTATCGAGCAGCAGCATCAGCCCCACCAGCATGAGTGCGGGAATGACAAAAATGACGCGCCAGGGCACCACCTGTTCACGCACCCGGAACAGGCTGGCCGTATAGAACGCCAGTGCCAGCGACAGCAGGCTGTTGCCCAGGCCATAACTGAGCCACAGTGGGGCCTGGGCATAGACGGTGTAGCAGACGTAGGCCAGGGCATGTACCAGCAGCCCGCAGCCGGTGAGCATCAGGTTGTCACGACGGTTGCTGCGCCCGACCAGCAACAGGCAGAAAGCCAGGATGGTGGCGACCAGGGCAACGGCGGCGAACAACGTAGGGGTGTGGGCGATCATCATGATTCACCGTGTGGCAGATTGCCGTCTTGGCTGCGGCTTGCCGTGCAGTTTAGGGGCCTGCCAGTGGCCCGGCCATGACCGAACGGGACAGAACAGCAGCCCGCAAGCACGCCGCTCATCGCTGGCACGACAAATTTTTACCTGCCCAGGAAACCAAATGGATCGATCCCAGTCTCAGAAGGTGTGCGGTAAACCTTTGCGGATCAAGGACCTATATCGTGATGACCCGTCTTGCAAGCCTTTCGCTGATTGCCGTTGTCCTGCTGACTGCAGGGTGCCATAGCCATCGCTACCATGACGACGACGATGGCTGGCGTGATCGCGACCGTGGCGAACGCCACCACCATCGGCATGACCGCGACGATGACGACGATGACAATCGTCAATACCGCGGTGACCGCTACTACCGCTGAAGCGTCTTTGCAACCCTGACCCGCCGCCCGCTGCGCGGCACATTAACCCGATGATTTCTTTTGAGGTTTGTATCATGCGTCTGACTCTGCCTTCCCTTGCCCTCGGCCTGCTGCTGTGCCAGGGCGCTTTCGCCGGTGACGGTACTGCCGCCATTGGCGGTGGCCTGGGTGGTGTTCTGGGCAACGTTGTCGGTCAACAGCTCGGCGGCAAGACCGGCGCAGCCATCGGCGCCGGCGTTGGCGGCGCAGCCGGCAGTGCCGTCGGTGCTCGCAAGGGCAACCGTACCGAAGCAGCCATCGGCGGTGGCCTGGGCTCGGCCGGCGGTTCGTTGCTGGGCGGCGCAGTAGGCGGCAAGACCGGTTCGACCGTTGGTGCTGGCCTGGGCGGCGCGGCCGGTGGTGCCTTGGGCAACCACCTGGGCGACAACAACCGCAGCAGCAAGAAACACCACCATAAACATCACTGATCCGGTGAACCAGGGGCCGCTTTGCGGCCCTTTTTGTTGCAGCACATCAACACCCCCTTCACCACAAGCTGGCACATTGGCTGCTACTGTCTATCGTGCCCCCGCGTGAAGGAACACCCCCTCCCCATGAACCAAGAGCTGCTCTGGGTCCTCGGCCTGCTGGCCATCGTCATTGTCCTGTTCGTCATCAACCGCCCACGCATGGACGTGGTCGCCCTGCTGGTGATCCTCGCCCTGCCGCTACTCGGCATTCTCACCGTGGAGCAGGCCCTGGCCGGCTTCAGCGACCCCAACGTGGTGTTGATCGCCGCCCTGTTCGTGATCGGCGAAGGCCTGGTGCGTACCGGCATTGCCTACCGCATCGGCGAATGGATGAGCGAGCGGGCCGGCAACAGTGAGGCCCGCCTGCTGGTACTGCTGATGGCAGCCGTGGCCGGGCTGGGCTCGATGATGAGCTCCACCGGCGTGGTGGCCATCTTTATTCCGGTGGTGCTGAGTATCGCCGCACGCCTGCAACTCTCACCCAGCCGACTGATGATGCCACTGGCCTTCGCCGGCCTGATCAGCGGCATGCTCAGCCTGGTGGCCACGCCACCCAACGTGGTGGTGCACAGTGAACTGGTGCGCCATGGCGAACAGGGCTTCAGCTTCTTCAGCTTCACCCCGTTCGGCCTGGTGGTGCTGGTACTGGGCATCGGCTACATGCTCCTGACCCGCCACTGGCTCAATGGCGAAGTGCGCAAGGACGGGCGCGTGGAAAGCCGCCGCACCTTGCTGGACCTGGTGCTGGACTACAAGCTCAGCGGCCGTGAACGGCGCCTGCGCATCCGCCCCCACTCGCCGCTGATTGGCCACACCCTGGGCGAGCTGGAACTGCGCACCCGTCACGGCGCCAACGTGATCGGCATCGAGCGCCAGCACAAGTTCACCACACGGGTGATCACCGCCGACTCCAACACCGTGCTGCAGCAGGGCGACGTGCTGCTGCTTGACCTGTTTGCAAACCGCGACGACCTGCGCAGCCTATGCCAGACCATGCAACTGGAACCCCTGCACTTCAAGGCTGCCTATTTCATCGACCAGTCCCAGGAGCTGGGCATGGCCGAGGTCTCGCTGCCACCGGGCTCGCAACTGATCGGCAAGAGCATCCTCGAACTGGCCTTCCGCACCCGCTTTGACCTCAATGTGGTCGGCCTGCGCCGCGAGCAGACGGCGATTGAAGAGCAACTGGTGGAAGAAAAACTGCGGCTGGGCGACACCCTGCTGGTGGTCGGCCCGTGGAAGGCCGTACGCCAGCTGCAGAGCAAGCCCAGAGACTTCCTCGTGCTGAGCCTGCCTGCCGAAATCGACCTGGTCGCGCCTGCGCGCACCCGCGCCCCCCAGGCATTGTTCAGCCTGGCGGTGATGGTCGGGCTGATGGTCAGTGGCGCAGTGCCCAACGTCATGGCCGCGCTTATCGGCTGCCTGCTGATGGGCGCTGGCCGCTGCATCGATATGAACAGCGCCTACCGGGCCATCCACTGGCAAAGCCTGGTGCTGATTGTAGGCATGCTGCCATTTGCCCAGGCGCTGCAGAAAACCGGCGGTATCGACCTGGCGGTGGGCGGGCTGGTCAGCGTGCTGGGTGGTGCCGGCCCCAGCGCTATCCTCGCCTGCCTGTTTGCAGTCACGGCGGTGATCGGCCTGTTCATCTCCAACACGGCTACTGCAGTACTGATGGCACCGGTAGCCGTCAGCACCGCAGCACAGCTGGGCATGTCGCCCTACCCGTTCGCCATGACCGTGGCGCTGGCGGCGTCGGCGGCGTTCATGACGCCGGTGTCTTCACCGGTCAACACGCTGGTGCTGGGCCCAGGGCAATACCGCTTTGCTGACTTCGTCAAGATTGGCGTGCCCTTCACCTTGCTGGTGATGCTGGTAACCGTGGTGATGGTGCCGTGGTTCTTCGGGCTGTGAGGCCATTGGCGACGGATAGAGGCAACCTGGCATTATCTCGACCGATCGCAGCAGATTGACATCAAGTAGCCTGACGAAACACACTGATGCCTAAATTGCCCCAGGTGCTTTAAGCCGTTGTCCTGGATTTCGTTTCCGCTTGCCGGTCGAGCCCATGGTTTTTCCAGCCCAATCGCGCTTTTTGCCCCACGTCGTTCTGCTTTGCCTGACCTTTGCCCTCACCCTAGGCGGCATCCTGGCACGCCCGATCGAGTCGCTGTCACTGTTCTGGCCGGTCAACGCGGTACTGGCCGGCGTGCTGCTGCGCTACCCCCGCCAGGCCACGCTCGCGGGCTTTGCCCTGGTCTGGCTGGCGATGGTCGGCGCCGACCTGCTGTGTGGCAGCGCCTGGGTGCCAGCGTTGTGGTTCAACCTGTGCAACCTGGGCGTGGTGGTAACTCTCTGGCAGTTGTTGTCGCGCCTGCCGCGCCTGCACCGGCGCATGCGCACCCCGCACGGCGTGCTCAGCGTGTTCGCCGCCTGTGCCGCCGGCGCCATGGTGGCGGCCAGCATGGCGGCGGTAATGGCCGCGCCGTGGTTCGAACAGTCGTTGCGCGCCACTTGGCTGGCCTGGTTCAGCGAACAGTTTTCGACCAGCGTGCTGGTGCTGCCGGTGCTGCTCACCGCGCCCTCGGTGCGGGCGTTAGTACGCGGTGGTGCCCAGGCCATCCGCCTGGCGCCGCTGCTGGTGCTGCTGGCCTCGCTGGCGTTCAGCATCATCTTTGGTGGCCCCGGCGCGATTGCCTTCCCGATCGCCGCGCTGCTGTGGTGCGCCTGGACCTACTCACCCTTCATGGTTTCACTGCTGACGCTTACCGCCGGCAGTACACTGATCGTGGCAGTGGCGCAAAACCTCATGCACTTCAGTGTGCCGCAAAGCGAGCCTGGAGTAACCACGCTGATGTCGGCGCGCCTGGGCATTGCCATGCTGGTGCTCGGCCCGCTGGTGGTGGCCTGCGTCAGCCAGGCCAACCGCAGCCTGATGGCCCGGCTGGCGCACCAGGCGACCATCGACCACCTCACCGGCGTGCTTACCCGCAGCGCCTTCACCCGCCGCGCCAATGCCCTGCTGGACAGCCGCCAGCAACACGCCCAGGCGCTGCCGGTGACCCTGATGATGCTGGACATCGACCACTTCAAGTCGATCAACGATGCCTACGGCCACGCGGTCGGTGACCAGGTGCTGCGCCAGTTCGCCAGCACCCTGCAAGACCAGTTGCACAACGATGAGCTACTTGCACGCCTGGGCGGCGAGGAGTTCGTGGTTATCCTCCCGGGCCTTGCGCCAGAGCGGGCCAAGTTCACCGCAGAACGCCTGCGCCGCGCCGTGCAGGACTTGCACGTGGTGCAGGCTGACCAGCGCCTGCAAATTACCGTGAGTATCGGCCTGGCCGGCTGCGACGCCGACACCCCTGCCCCTAGCCTGGACGAATTGCTGGCACAGGCCGACCAGGCGCTGTACCGGGCCAAGGCACACGGCCGCAACCGCGTCGAGCAGGCCGAGCTGCAGCGCCAGGTGATCTGAGCTAGCCTGCAAGCAAGTCCCAGGAAAGCTTGGCAATCAGCACACACAACAGCACCAGGAACAGCCCGCGTACAAAGCCCGCACCCTTGCGCACCGCCAGCCAGGTACCGGTCAGTGCACCGAGAATGTTGCACAGCGCCATGGGCAAGGCGATGGCATACAGCACATTGCCCGTCGGCACGAAGAACACCAGCGCTGCCAGGTTGGTGGCAATGTTCACCACCTTGGCCGAGGCCGAGGCGTGCAGGAAATCCAGGGCAAAGAAGCGAATGAACAGGAAGATCAAGAAGCTGCCGGTGCCTGGGCCGAACAGGCCATCGTAGAAGCCGATCGCGCCGCCGATCAGTACCGCCAGGCACTGCTCCTTACGGCCGATCTGCGCAGGCTTGTGCAGCGTGCCGAAGTCCTTCTTGCAAAAGGTGTAGATGGCCATCAGCACGATCAGCACCAGCACCGCCGGGCGCATCACGCTGGGCGGCACCAGCGACACCGTGGCAGCGCCGGCGAACGACATGACAAACGCACTGAGTGCCGCAGGCACAATCAGCCCCCAGTCCAGCGTCACCTTGCGGATGAACGAACGTGCCGCGAAGGCCGTGCCACACACCGACGCCAGCTTGTTGCTGCCGAGCAATGCCGCCGGTTGCGCGCTAGGCAGCACGTTGAACAAGGCCGGGATCTGGATCAGCCCACCGCCACCCACTGCGGCGTCGATCAAGCCAGCAGCGAAGGCGAAAACAGAAAGCACAGCAATATCCATCATGACGCGGTTCCAGGCAGTAAATACCCTGCAAGGCTAATCAAAGTGCTGCGCTTGTGTTGAAATGCCATATTGCAAAAGCTGCAACGAGGAGCAGGCAATGGCATTGGACATGCTGCGGGAAATCCAGGCGTTCGTCAGTGTGGCGCACAAGCGCAGCTTCGTCGCTGCCGCTCGCGCGCTGGGCCGCTCACCCAGCGCGGTTACCCGTGCGGTACAAACCCTGGAGGATAACGCCGGGAGCAAGCTGCTGAACCGCAACGCCAACGCCGTGACCCTGACCGAAGCTGGCGAGCGCCTGCTGCCGCACGCCGAGCGCTTGCTGGATGTGCAACGTGATGCCGCCGACGAACTGGCCGCGCTCAGTGGCAGTGCACAAGGCTGGATCCGCTTCGCCGTGCCGCAGCTGCTCGGTGAACATGTGCTGCCCCAGGTGCTCGCCGAATTTTCTCGCTGCCACCCGCAGGTGACCCTGGACGTACAGTACAGCGACGAAGCCCTCGACCCGCTGCAAGGCAAGTTCGATTTCGTGGTGCGCGGTGCCTTTCCGCAATCGAGCGAGCTGATCGGCTACCCGCTATGGGCTTACCAGCGCCACCTGTACGCCAGCCCGGCTTACCTGGCCGTGGCCGGCATGCCACAGCACCCCGAAGAGCTCGCGGTGCACACATTGATCCTGCACACGGCGCCGCGCATCCTTAAAGCCTGGCACTTCTGCCGCGACGGCCAGATCACCAGCCTGCGCCCCAGGCCCAGGCTGCGCCTGGGCTCAGGCGATGCGGTGTACCACAGCAGCTTGGCCGGCGCCGGCATCGCCCGCCTGGCCGCCTGGGTCGGCGAAGCGCAGGTGAAGGCTGGGCGGCTGGTGCGGGTGTGCCCGCAGTACCGCCTGACTTCCAGCAGTGGCCAAGACCCGCAAATGCATGCCGTGTACCCTGCCGGCGAGCTGCCGGCGCGGGTGCGCGACTTGCTGGCTGCCCTGCGCCGCGCCGGCCTGGCCCACTGAAACAGGCCCGCGAAACGGCTGTTCAAAATATGCTCAATTTAACAGAGCCCGCCGCTGGCTTGGCCTGCAGCACTTTATCCACAGACCTACCCACGTTTTTTGTGGACAGTTTTCCTAACGTAAAGAATGACTTATCGCACTTCCAGCAATGCCGAATTGGCCAGCCTGACCAACTCGATCCACTCCAGCGTACTGATCACGCCCGCTTGCTCCAGCGTTTCGGCATTACGTAGTGCCCGGTCATAGCCTTGCTCATCAAGCGTGCCATCGGCGAGAAAACGGCTACGCCACTCCAGCATGGCTGAGGTGCCTTTCTTGCATTCCATTAATGTATCGACTCCAAGGCAAAAACGCCGTCCGAATGAACGGCGGCGGCAGACTACACGAGGCTTTTGCACTTGAGAATGACTTGCACCTACCGCTTGTCCAGCCGCGCAAGAAGGAAAAAGACTGGCCAATGGGTCAGGGATTGGGCCCGTCAGTTGAAGTAGACGGGCCGCGCAGGAAAACGCAGTTGAAGTCAGCCTGGCGGAATCGTGCCAAGAATACCAATCAGAATGGTCAGCAGCAGAAAACCACCCAGGAACAGCGCCAGCTTGCCCATCGGAACCTCTACAGTTGTGATGCGGGAATGGGCACATTGTCCGGCCTGGGCTGATACGGTTACAGATTCAGGTTTGTGGAAAAAAAGCGGATCAGATGGCAGGCAGAAGTTCATTGTGGGAGCGGCCTTGCGTCGCGATAGGGCCGCAAAGCGGCCCCAGCACTCTTGATGGTTACATCAAAACCCTGGGGCCGCCCGGCGCTTGTATCTTCATGTGTACAAATTGAGACCTGATACACAAGAACGCTTGCTGCGGGCCGATCGGACACATCCGCGATACAGCCGTCATCTTTACTGGCACCCACCAACCCGCACCGATAGCTTCGCCAAGGAGATGCCCAATGCCTGCCAGCTACCCGACCGCCGCCCTGCCACGCCGTTTCAGCCGTACGCTGCTTGCCTGTGCCTTGCTGCCGCTTGGCTTGATGGCTGCGAACTTCGCCACGGCGACAGCACAAAAGCCCCCGGCAGCTGCTGCAGTGGCGGATGACTTCGGCCCGTTGAAACACGTCAACGCTGGCGTGCTCGATGTGGCCTACGTAGAACAGGGCCCGGCCGATGGCCCGGTGGTGATCCTGCTGCATGGCTGGCCGTATGACATTCACAGCTTCGAAGCGGTTACTCCTGCCCTGGCTGCAAAAGGTTACCGGGTGCTGGTGCCCTACGTGCGCGGCTACGGCCAGACCCGCTTCCTGTCTGCAGCAACCCCACGCAACGCCCAGCCTGCGGCACTGGCTAGCGACGTCATCGCTTTCATGGACGCGCTGCACATCCAGCATGCCGTGCTGGCTGGCTTTGACTGGGGCGCGCGCACCGCCGACATCGTCTCGGCGCTGTGGCCAGAGCGGGTAAAGGCCCTGGTATCGGTCAGCGGCTACCTGATCAGCAGCCAGGAGGCCGCCAAGGCCCCCCTGCCACCCAGCGCCGAGTTGCAGTGGTGGTACCAGTACTACTTCACCACCGCGCGCGGCCAGGCCGGCTATGAACAGAACCGCCATGCCTTCGCCAAACTTATCTGGCAAACCGCCTCACCCAAGTGGGCCTTCGACGACGCCACCTTCGAGCGCAGCGCCAAGGCCCTGGACAACCCCGACCAAGTGGCCATTACCGTGCATAACTACCGCTGGCGACTGGGGCTGGCCCAAGGCGAAACGCGCTACGACCCGCTGGAAGCCAAGCTGGCCAGCTTCCCCAGCATCGGCGTACCAACCATCGCCCTGGAAGGCGACGCCAACGCAGCACCGCACCCACCGGCCGAAGCGTATGCGCAGCGCTTTACCGGCAAGTACGAGTATCGGCTGGTCGGCGGTGGCATTGGCCACAACCTGCCGCAGGAAGCACCGCAGGCGTTTGCCCAAGCGGTAGTCGATGCAGACCACTTGTAGCCTGCGGTGCGGCAATTGCTACATAACGTTTCGAAGAGCACGGCAGGCCCTGTGTTGAGGTGCGCCGAGGGCCTGCATTGTCGCAAACCGATTGGGCCGAGTTATCACGCGGTCTTGAGCTGGGTTTGAAATAAATGACTTGAAACGCAGGTTGTAGGATCTTTTACCGTCTGACGTAGGAAGAAGCGATGCAGCGAGATTTCCCTGTATGAAACATCAGTTTCACCAGCAAATTCGAATTGCTAGGGTCCAATTTTCCTACAACGGCATGGAAGCCTACAGCATGAGAAAACCATGGACCCGTTCAATGCCTCGGCCCTGAAGCTACAGAAAAACTTGCTCACACTACGCCTGATGCGTGATCGCCTGAGATTGGAAGGCAAGGATAAGGAAGCGGACGAACTTGCGGGACCGATCGCGCGGATGGAGGCAGCTGTTCAAAAGATGCCGGAGGAAATGAAGCCGGTGACCTTACAATAAGACTGCGACGCTGTGGGAGCGGGCCCGCGAACACCGTCGCAGCCGGTGCCAGGCGCCACGGCTCCCTCAGGTAATCAGGCTGCCTGCAGCTGCAACCCCAGCAATTGCCGAGCTAGCTTCAGGTCATCCTGCAAGTCACGGCTCCACAGCCAGTCGAAACACTCGCTTAGTACCCTCCCCAGCAATTACGGGTCATCAGAAACATCAACCGCCTGATCGGGCCGTATTGCCAGATCTCGCGCAGCAACCCTGCCAAGCCGTGTACAGTAGCCCTCACAACAATGCCCGCAAAGGAACCCGGCCCATGACCGTGACGCTGCCCCCCCTGCAGATCGACTGCGATTTCGACTCTGGCAATATCCAGGTGCTGGATGCCAGCAACCCGGCCCAGGTACACCTGGCCATCCGCCCCGACACCCACAGTGGCCACTACCAGTGGTTCCACTTCAAGGTCAGCGGGCTCACGCCGGGCCAGGTCCATCGTTTCAGCCTCGACAATGCCTCCGGCTCCTCCTACAAGAACGCCTGGAGCGGCTACAACGCCGTGGCCTCCTACGACCAGCAAAGCTGGTTCCGCGTGCCCAGCCAGTTCGATGGCACGGCGCTGACGTTCGAGGTGAAGGCTGAGCAGGAACAGGTCTGGTTCGCCTACTTCGAGCCCTACCCACGTGCCCGCCACAACCAGTTGATCGAACGGGCACGGCAGTTGCCGGGGATCGACCTGCTGGCCTGCGGCCGCAGCGTGCAGGGCCGCGACATCCCGCTGCTGCGTGCTGGCGACGGTGCTGCGGGCAAGCGCAAGCTGTGGCTGATTGCCCAGCAACACCCGGGCGAGCACATGGCCGAATGGTTCATGGAAGGCGTGATCGACCGCCTGCAGGCCAACGACGCGGTCATCCAGCAATTGCTGGCCAAGGCCGACCTGTACCTGATCCCCAACATGAACCCCGATGGCGCCTTCCTCGGCCACCTGCGCACCAACTTCAAGGGCAAGGACCTCAACCGAGCCTGGCAGGACGCCAGCGTCGAACTCAGCCCGGAAGTGTTCTTCGCCCAGGCGCAGATGAAGCAGTACGGGGTGGATGCATTCATCGACGTACATGGCGACGAAGAGATTCCCCATGTGTTCACCGCGGCCTGTGAAGGCAACCCGGGCTATACGCCGCGCCTGGCGCAGCTGGAAGAGCAGTTCCGCAGCACCCTGTGCAGCTTGACCCAGGATTTCCAGACCGTGCATGGTTACACCCGTGACGAACCTGGACAGGCGAACACGACACTGGCCTGCAATGCGGTGGGCATGGCGCATGACTGCCTGTCACTGACCCTGGAAATGCCGTTCAAGGACCACGACGACGCACCCGATGCGGTAACCGGCTGGTCGGGGGCGCGCTCCAAGGCGCTGGCCGGCGCGGTACTGGAGACCCTGGCGAAGATGGTTGGAAATTTGCGTTGAACCATGCCTTACGCAGTACCTGTGGGAGCGGGCGTGCCCGCGAAACAGGCAACGCAATGGATGGCACCGGCTTTGCCGGTGTTCGCGGGCTCGCCCGCTACCGCAGAGATTGCGCTGGCTGCGAGGATGAAGGCAACTTCAGAACTGCACATCCAGAATCACACTGTCGGTATAGCTCGCCGCCGGCGGCGTAGCCTGGTCGGTATAGACCTTGGCGTTGTAGTTGAACACCTGGCTCCCCGTACCGGTACCTGCCCCAGGGTTGACGTCGGCGTCGGTGCTCGCGCGCCGCGCGGTGCCCGACGAACCCCAGCGCACCGTGCTGGCACTCTTGAAAATGTCGTAGGCCAGATAATTGTTGGCCGTCGACTTCATCCGCCGCCGCCCGCTGGCCACATTCAGGCCGTCATCCAGCCCCACGGTGTAGTTGCTGCCCTTGGTGCACGACACGCTCAGGCTTTGGCTCACCGTGCCAAAACCCGCCACAACTGGCGCACTGCCAAAACTGATGTTGGGCGTAGTGATCTGGCAGTCGTTGGTCACCGTCATGCTCACCAACAGGGTCTTGGTATAGGAGCCCGTGTCTTGCCCTATGCAAAACCCGCCAAGGCCAATCCCCTCGCAGTAGCTCCATTCCCATTGGACGTTGAGGGTTTCCTGATAGAGCCCTGCCGCAACATTGCTGCCAACCAGGGTGCGCATGTAGAGCGGTACGGCCTTGGGCGTACCATTGAGCAACCCCAGCAGGTCGAGGATGCCAGTGGTCCTGAACTCGAAGAAATTACCGCGGGTGATCGGGTAGGTGGTCGTGGCGTCGGCATACAACGTGTAGGGGATGATGTCCCCAGTTGGCCCCACCAGTCCGCTGGTAGCCGAGGTGACTTTCACCTTGAAGGAGTCGGTGCTGCTGAGCACGCTCAGCACCGAACCGTTGCACTGCAAACCCGAGTTGCTACTGGAGGCAGTTTGTACGGTACTCAGTACCTGGGCCGAGTTGAGCGAGCCGAACGCCGCTGGTGCAGGCACCACCGAAGTGCATTTGGCCCAGGCCGAGCCTGCCCACAACAGCAGGGCACAGGCCCATATCCCTCTGTATAGCGCCTTCATTTGCACACCAACGGGCCAACCAGAGGGATCGAGCCTTGTGTCTGCGGCAAGTCGAACTCGACCTGGCACTGCCCGCCCCCTTCAATCTCCACCTGCAGGCGATTGTGCGGCGCCAGGTTTTCCAGGTACACCAGGCCATCCCAACCGACCACCGCCTGGCTGCCGCTTTCTGCATGGGTAACGCGGCTACCCAGTTTGAGCGCCTGCTGGTTGCCGTCGACCAGTTCGACACTGGCCGCCATTACCCGCTTGAGCGGGAATTCCAGCAAGTAGCCGCTGCCCCGACGCACGGCCACGCGCTGCTCCACATTGGGCGCCAGCACATCAGGCGGCAGGTCCATCGGGTCGATCTCGTACTTGCCGCGGTAATAGCCACTGCCGTAGGGCACCAACAAGTGGCCACCGGCATCGGTGCGGCCAACCTCCTGGTTCTCGTAACGCACCGGTACGTCGGCGTAGCCATCGGTGCTCACCACCACAAAGGCATCGTCGATGCGGTTGGCGGCAAACAGGCCGGCATCCATCCATACCAGCGAGCCACTGGCGTCAGCCCAGCGGGTCATCTCGCCGCTGCTGCCATACACCCCGGCCTGCAACTGCACCGACTGCAGGCGCCAGGTGACGTCGGCCTGGCTATAGGCATCGCGGTCACTACCAGCGGCATAGCCCAGGTTGTAACCCACACCGCCACCTACCGGCACCGCGCGGCTGTAGTTGGCCCGCTGCAGGCTCTCGCCATCCTGGTTGCGTTCCACCCCCAGGGCCAGGGTGCCGTGCAAATCGAACGGGATCACCAGTTGCGCCTGCACGGCCCACTGGCTGTCGCCAACTTCGCGGTTGGCCGACAAGTACACGCTGCTGTTGCCCCACAACGGCCTGCTGTAGCTGAGGTTGATCAGCCGGGTGCGGGTGCCATCGCCGGCACGTACATCGAAGTAGCCGGCGCCGATGTTGCCGTACTCGTTCAGGTTGAGGCTGAGAGTGACCTGCTCGCTGCGTGTGCTCAATTGCATGTCCGGGGCGTCGACCCGGGTCAGGTCGGTGTAGTCGCCGTGGCGTTGCAGGCGCTGGTAGCTGAAACCGATGCGCTGGCTGTTGTACTGGTAGCCAAGGGCGACCTGGTGGCCCTTGTCGCCGTCGAACTGGCTTTGCGCCAGGGCGGCGTTAAGCACACCGAAGTTGCCCAGGCGCATGTTGCCACCCAGGCCACCCAGCATCAGCGAGTCTGCGGTTTCGGCATGGGTCTCCAGGGTGAAGGTGTCACTCACCCCATAACGCAGGCTGGCCGAAGCAACCCCGGGCCCGTAGCTAAAGTCGCGCACGCCGTAATCGCGGCGCAGGCTACCGGCCGCTACCGAGTAATCCGACAGGCCTTTCTGCAACAGGCTGCTGGTGACGTAGAACGGCAAGGTGGTCGACACCTGCCGGCCAAGGGCATCGGTGGTGACTACCACCGCCTCCCCGGCGCCATTGATGAACGGCACGTTGGTCAGCGTGTAGGGGCCTGGCTGCAACTCGGTGGTGCTGGACTTGTAGCCGTTGATGAACAGGTCGAGCGAGGTCGGTACCGCTGCCTCGCCGGCAAACGCTGGCAATGGGTAAGTGACCAGGTCCGGCCGCGCGGCGAAGTCGCGCGACAGTTGCAGGCCGCCCACCCGAACCGAACTGGTCCAGGGCAACGCACCGGTGACGAAGTCACCGGCTTCATAGGTCTGCAGGCGCTGTTCGTCAGTGAAGCGCCAGGTGGTGTCGTAACGCAGGAAACCCTGACGCGTGTCGTCGGTCTGCGCATCATTGAACGACTGGCGCCACTGCCCGGTGCTGGAGAAAGTACCCCAGCTGTCGAAAAGGCGCAGTTCGTTCCAGGCCGCCAGGTACGTGCCGGCATCATCGGTGTCGTTGAGGTACAGGTCGTAGTTGAACAACGCGCCAAAGCTGCTGCGCGCATCGCTGGGCGGATACAGGCTACGGTCGCCCACCTGCTGGGCGGGCAGCCAGGCCGGTGGCACTTGCAGCAGCAGGCGCTGGTTCTGGCTGTCATAGTCGGTATGCAGGCCGCTGATCGCGTCCAGGGCCACTTCGCCCTGAGGGTTGCCCGGCAGTGACACCCCGGCAGCACGTAGTACCTCGCTTTCCAGGTACAGCCGCCCGGTCCGCTGCTGCACCGGTACCAACTCAGCCTTGGGCATCTGGTTCACCAACAGGTCGAGATACAGCGTGGCGTCGGTAATTGCGGATAGCTCGGTGGGCGGCGGCGGTAGGTCGTCGGCCAGCACCAGGCCGGGGCTGACCATGGCCAGCCCCAGGCACCAGCGGCGCGTCGTCGCCGTCAGCCATTTCACGCACGGTTTCCAACCATTGCCGGGGCCTCCATGATCCCTGCGCAGCATTCAGCCGCTGGCTCATTGGCCCTGGCGGATCGCGTCCGCGTTGCTCTGCCCGTTCACCCGGCCTTTCAGCACGCTGCCGGTAGTGGTCGCCACCGGCGCGGGCCAGCGCATGCTGGCACCTGGCAGCACATAACCCAGCAAACCCTCGACCAGCGGCTTGCTCTGGCTGCCCTGCTGCACCACCACATCGGTAAGGCGTGCGTGTACCGGGCCAGTGTTGCGCAGCTCCACGTAGGGCTTGCCCTGTACCGTTACCGGGCGCCAGCTGAGCTGTGGTTTGCCTACACCTTCGGCATTGCGCTTGCCCTCGGGGTCAACCTTGCCCCACAAGCCTTCGCCGTAGACGAACAGCGGCACCGAATAGCGCATCTGCAGGCGGATGGCTGCCGTGGGGCCGGAAGCAGCCTTGTCGGCAGGGATGGCGGGCGGGATTTCGTCGATGATGATGCGGTAGGCCTGCTCCTGGCCGGCGGGCGAAGGGCCGGTGCGGGTCAGGCGGATCAGTTGCTTCTGCCCAGGGGCGATGTTGGCCACTGGCGGGCTGCCAATGATCTCGCGCTGGGCCTGGAACTGCTCCTGGTAATCACCCTGGCGCCAGGCAAACACCCGCACCTGCAGGTTGGCGGGGTCGGTGCCGCGGTTCTCCAGCCACAGTGCACCGGCCTTCTGGTCGGCCTCCAGCACCGGGTCGATCGGCCAGATCAGTACCGAGGTGGCCGCCCCGGCCGGCAGGCTTGCCAGCAACAACAATCCGATCAGTCCACGCGCCCACTTCGCGCCTGCCCCCATGAAGCTCTCCTTGGAAACTTGTCATTGGTGGTGCTGGTGCTCACCAGGTCACCGTCACTTGCACGACATCGGTGTAAGTCCCTGCCGGCAGTTTGCCGGTCAGCTGAACCCGCCCGAACACCGGCAGCTTGATGGCCGTGGCGTCGCTATAGCTCACGGTCACGCTCTGCCCTATCCCCAGGAGCTGGCTGTAGGCCGCATCCTGGTACAGCTGGTAAGCCAACACCTGCGTACCGCTGGTGCTCTTGAGGTTGCGCGTGCCACTGGCACTGTTCTGGCCGCCGTCCAGGCTCATGCTCAGGGCCACGCCCGGGGTGCACTGGAAGGTCACTGTCGTGCCGCCCAGCGAAGTGCTGAGAAGCCCGGTGGACAACGCCGACTGGGTGCCATAGTTCAGTATCCCGTAGTTGTTGACACCGCCCACCACCAGGCAACCCGCGACGATCTGCGCATTTACCGTGAAGCTGCTGGTGGTTGCCGCATCCAGGGGGGCGGCCAGCAGTACACCGATACCGGTCAGGCCACCCGCCAGCCAGCCACGCATGGCTCAGAACGACAACTCGACCGCCACCGTGTCGGTGTACACCCCGGCCGGCAGCCCGGCCTTGCCACGTGCCTGGCCGTACAGGTTGACGGTTTGCTCCGCACCGGTGCTGGTCGGCAAGGTGATGGTGGCGTCGATCACCAACAGGGTCGTGTGCCCGGCGTCGATGTAGAAATCGTAGGGCACGAAGTTGCCAGAGCCATCAGCCAGCGCACGGCTGCCGCCGGTCGATTGGCCGTCGTGGCTGCCTCCGCGCACGCGGATCACCGGAACCGTACCGGCCGAGCAGAGAATGCTCATCGCCCCGCTGCCGCCACCCAGTACCTGGGCGTTGGCCGTGGTGAACAAAGCATCCTGGGTACCGAAGTTGAGGGAGCCGAAGTTCAGCCCCGAGGTGGCCGAGGAGCCATTGACCTGGCAGGCTGCGGTCAGGGTCAGCGTCGAGCTGATGTTCCCGGTGACCGAGACCGCGTGGGCCTGGGAAGCCAGGGCCAGGCCCAGACCGGCGAGGATGCAGCATGAAAGGTTCGTTCGCATCGGAGTCTCCTTGCGTTGTTACCAGTCCAGGGTCACCCTGAGGGTGTCGCGGTACAGCCCGGCCGGTAGCGCGCGCGGTTGCGCCACCACCACACCGTAGATGGGAATTGGTACCCGCTGGGCGCTGCTGATGGTGAAGGCACGCGCCTGGCCGATGCCGTAGCGGCTGTTGCCACCCGGGTCGACCGCCAGTTGGTAAGGGATCAGCTGGCTGCCGTTGCTCAGCCGGCGAATGCCGTCGTCGCCATTCAGGCCACCATTGATGCGCACGTTGAAGGCACGCACTTCGGGCGTGCAACTGATCTGCAGGCTGCCCTCGCCGCCCACTTCATCTACCCGGCTGCGCAGCGGCTGGTCCCAGTTCGGGCCGCGCTCGCCAAAGTCCAGCACCCCGGGGTTACCCAGTATTGCCGGCTGCGTCTCGTTGCTGCTGATCTGGCAGGCGGCGCTGATCACCAGCCGCGCCTGGATGAACCCGGTGGAGGTGCCATGCGCCGCACCGCCAGGAACCAGTAGCGGGCCGAGGGTAAGCAGCAGGATCGAAGTACGGTTCATGGCATCGCGTCCTTGTGCATGGCGGCGTCCCTTCCTACCAGGTGACCGTGACTTTGAGCAGGTCGGCGTACACGCCGGCGTTCGGTACCCAGGCCAGTTTGTCGATACGCGCATACAACGGCAGTTCGACCGAACCACTGGCCGGCACGCGTGCCGACTGCGCCACATTCACTGCCAACGGTTCGCGCCAGGCCGCGTCGCGGTACAAGCGATAAGGAATGGGCCGGGCCTTGTCATCATCGCTGGCAAGAAAACGCAACTCGCCGACGCCGCCATGCTGGCCGCCATCGACGCGTACTTGATAAGGGGTATCGGGGTTGCATTCCAGGCGTGGCGGGCGCTGGTTCAGCAGCACACCGCTGAGCGGTGCACCTGGGCCATCCAGGCGCGCGGCCGCGCCTAGGTCGATGCGCCCAAGAGCCTGCGCACCCGCATCGCGGGGCAGGTTGACCAACATGCAGCCGCGCTGCACCAGCACCCGTACTTCCACCAGGAAGTCCGCCGCAATTGCACCGCCACATAGCAGCAGGCCCAACAGCCCGACCAGCAAGTGCTCCGTCACCTTATTATCCTTATCGCTCTATGCAGACTTAGAGCGTAGCAGCGAGATGATGGCACTGTGGGGGTGCCTAGCCGTTTTTTGGTATTAGCAACAAAGCGGTAGCACACGAAAAAGTCCTGCCAGGCGCAGAACCCCGTCGCCTCGTTGCGCCCCTAAAAGGCCGATGACCTGGCGCGGGTACTGAACGAGATGCTGGGAGTTTCAGGGTAGTCCTGAACGGCGCGAACCCCGAGTGGGGGCGCAATGATAAAAAACACGGAAACGACAAAGCCCAGCGCTTATTTATAAGCACCGGACCGAGATACGTTTGAAGCAAGAAAATGGCAGGGGCGGCTGGATTCGAACCAACGCATGGCAGGATCAAAACCTGCTGCCTTACCGCTTGGCGACGCCCCTGTATCGGATGCAGCGTTAGCTGCTCTGACAATTCCAACTGAGTGACAACTGGGTTGTTGTCTTGGAATGCGCGGCACTTTAACAACAAACTTTCGGTCTGTGAACCCCCTAATGAAAAAAAATTGCCAGAAAACAGCGAGTTAGTCATTTTCGCGGTTTACGTGGCGGCCCTCCGCCTGCAGCACAAGGCCTGAACTAACCCGGCAACATGGCCAGGGTCAGGGCGTCCGGCTCACCGCCGTAGAACTGCAGCAGCGCCAGCAGGTACAACGGGTTGCCGGGCGCCGCCCGGGCGAACAGGGTCAGGCACGAGCGCAGCTTGAGATAGTCGGGGCTGCCGAGGATTTCCCGGGCACTCTTGTCGCTGTGCTGCAGCAGCGCAGTCACACAGGCCTCCAGCCGTGGGCCAAGCAGCGGATGCCCCAGGTAAGCCCGCGCCTCGTCGATACCCGCCAGCCCATAGCGCTCGGCCATGGCGCTGTGGCCCAGGCCATCAAGCTGCGGAAACACGTACCACATCCAGTGGCTGCGCTTGTGCCCGGCCTGCAGCTCTTGCAGCACCTGGTCGTACACCCGGTTCTGCGCTTCAACGAAACGCTCCAGATCAAAATCGGCGCGCATGTTCACCTCCCCTCGCATTGCTCCCAGCCTTCAATGTACGCCTGTCCAGCGCACCTATCTCGTCAGGCGATCATTGCCCCGCACTTTATGTATTAGTCAAAATGGCCGCCCTCGGGCAAGCTGCACGCTGCCCAGCCATCGCCCAAGGAGCTTAGCTTTTGACTGCCTGGATCCCTACCCCACTACGCCAGCTTGGCCAGCGTCTGCGTGGTGCCGCCGCCAACCAGAGCGAACTGCTCGGCTGGTTCGAGGACAAGGCGCACAGCCGCGGTTATCAACTAAGCGACGGTCAGCGTCGGGTGATCCACTGCATGGCCGAACAGCTGGCACAACTTGAACAAGGCCAGCCGCGCAGCCTGTACCTGTACGGCTCGGTGGGCCGCGGCAAGAGCTGGCTGCTCGATGGTTTTTTCCAGGCTGTGCCGGTAGAGGCCAAGCGGCGGCTGCACTTCCATGATTTCTTTGCCCGCCTGCACCAGGGCATGCACCGCCACCGGGCGCTGGACGACGCGTTGGGCGCGACCCTCGACGAGCTGGTGGGTGGTTGCCAGGTGCTGTGCTTCGACGAATTCCATGTGCACGACATTGGCGATGCCATGCTGCTCACCCGCCTGTTCAACGCCCTGTTCGCCCGCGGCGTGTTCCTGCTGGTGACCTCCAACTACGCGCCCGAAGGGCTGTTGCCCAACCCGCTGTACCACGAGCGCTTTCTGCCGGTGATTCGCCTGATCAACGGGCGCATGCAGGTGCTGGAAGTGGGCGGCGACACCGATTTTCGCAGCCTGCCGGCCAACCGTGAGCATCAGCGTTTCACCCAGGGCCACTATGTATGGCCGGGGGATGCCGCACAGCGGCAGGCGCTGAATGTGCCGAATGAACAGCCGGTAATGCTGGAAGTAAACAAGCGCCCGCTGCGCACGCTGGCCATTGATGGCCGGCGGGTGATGCTTGGCTTTGACGATTTGTGCGAGAAGGCCACGGCGGTCATTGACTACCTGGTGCTGGCCGGGCAATACGATGAGTGGATCATTGATGGACTGGATGATCTGGCGGAATGCTCGCTGGCGGCGCAGCAGCGCTTCGTCAACCTGGTGGATGTGCTGTATGACCAGGACCGGCAGGTAATGGTGATCGGCAAACGGCCGCTGGAAGACAGCCTGGGCGGGCCGCTGGCCGACCTGATGCGTACGCGCAGCCGATTGGGGCAGCTGCATCAGGTAGCCCCTGAATGAATCCCGGGGCCGCTGCGCGGCCCTATCGCGACACAAGGCCGCTCCTACAGGAGGGCGCGTTACCTTGTAGGAGCGGCCTTGTGTCGCGATAGGGCTACGCAGTAGCCCCAGCAATCTCGACTCAACCAGCCCTTGGCAAATCCGCCAGCACCGCCTCTATCTCCCCCAGCACCGCCGGGTCATCCAGGGTGGAAGGCGGCACGTAGTCCTGCCCATCGGCAATCTTGCGCAGCACCGCCCGCAGAATCTTCCCCGAGCGGGTCTTGGGCAGCCGCTTCACCAATCGCACCCGGTTGAAGCACGCCAGCGGGCCAATTTCCTCGCGCACGCTGCCCACCAGGTCCACCAGCAACTGCGCCTCGGCAATGCCTTCACCGTCCTTGAGCACCACCAGCGCCAACGGCACCTGGCCCTTGATCTCATCGTGCACGCCAATCACCGCGCACTCGGCCACCGCCGGGTGCCGCGCCACCAGGTCCTCCATCTCGCCGGTAGACAGCCGGTGCCCGGACACGTTGATCACGTCATCCGTGCGCCCCATGATGTAGACGAAACCGTCATCGTCCAGGTAGCCGCCATCGCCGGTGTGGTAATACCCTGGGTAGGTGCGCAGGTAAGCCTGCAAGTAACGCTCATGATCACCCCACAGCGTCTGGCTGCAACCGGGCGGCAATGGCAGGGCAATCACGATTGAACCCTGGTGGTTGGGGCCCAGCAGATGGCCTTCGTCATCCAGCACACGCACGTGGTAGCCCGGCACCGCACGGTTGCTCGACCCCGGTTTCGCCGCACTGCCTTCCAGCCCTACGCAAGGCGCAGTAACTGGCCAGCCGGTCTCGGTCTGCCACCAGTGGTCATGCACCGGCTTGCCACTGACCCGCTCCAGCCATTCATGGGTGCTGGAATCGAGCTTCTCGCCGGCCAGGAACAGCTGACGCAGCGAGCTCAGGTCGTGCTTGTGGATCAGCTCGCCCTCCGGGTCTTCCTTGCGGATGGCGCGCATGGCAGTAGGTGCACAGAACAGCGCGTTGACCTTGTATTGCTCCACCACCCGCCAGTAGGCCGAGGCGTCTGGGGTGCGAATCGGCTTGCCTTCATAGAACACCGTGGTGCAGCCGCTCATCAACGGCCCATAGACAATCAGTGAATGGCCAACCACCCAGCCCACGTCGGAAATGCCCCACCACACATCGCCGGCCTGCATGCCGTAGATATGGCGCATGGCATAGCACAGCGCCACTGCATTGCCGCCGTTTTCCCGGACGATGCCCTTGGGTTTGCCGGTGGTACCCGAGGTGTACATGATGTACAGCGGGTCGCCAGCATCCAGCTCGACCGGGGCCACCGGCTCGGCGCTGGCCAAAGCCGCCTGCCAGTCCAGGTCGCGCCCCGGCTGCAGTTCGGCGCGCGCCTGCGGCCGTTGCAGCACCAGCACGTTGCGCGGCTGGTGCCGGGCTAGTTGCAGGGCGCGGTCGACCAGCGGCTTGTATTCGATCACCCGGTCAAATTCCAGCCCGCAGGACGCCGTCAGCAGCAGCGTCGGCCGGGCATCGTCGATGCGCAGGGCCAGCTCGTTGGCGGCAAAGCCACCGAACACCACCGAGTGCACCGCGCCAATCCGCGCGCAGGCCAGCATGGCCATGGCCGCCTGGGGCACCATGGGCATGTAGATGATCACGCCATCGCCCTTGTTCACCCCCAGCTGGCGCAGCAAACCGGCCAGGCGCGCTACCTCGTCGCGCAGCTGATGGTAGGTGTAGGCCTGCTGCACGCCGGTTACCGGCGAATCGTAGATCAGCGCCAGCTGCTCGCCGCGGCCCTGCTCGATCTGGTGATCGAGGGCCAGGTAGCAGCTGTTCAGGCGGCCATCGGCGAACCAGCGGTGGGTGCCGTCGGCATTGTCTTGCAGCGTGAGGGCAGGCTTGCGGTGCCAGGCCAGGTGCGCGGCCTGCTCCGCCCAGAAAGCGGCAGGGTCGGAAATGGAATGGACGTAGCTGTGCTGGTAGCTCATATCGAAAGAAACCCGGTACTTGTTGTTATTGAAGGGCGAACCTTGAGTATGGACCGCTGCACCCACGCCGCCATGGGACTAAAGTCACAACCGACCTGCAAATTTGCAGACAACGCAAAAACGCCCCATAACGGTGCAAAGCCTCTAGAATGGGCCACCCCTTCAGCCACCGAGCAGCTCATGGATATCGATCAGGCCCGTACCTTCCTGGAAATCGTGCGTTGCGGCAGCCTGGTCGCCGCCGCCGAACGCCTGTTCGTGTCGCAGACGGCGATCACCGCCCGGGTGCAGCGCCTGGAGCAGCAACTGGGTTGCCAGTTGTTCGTGCGCAGCCGCAGCGGCGCCAGCCTGACCAGCGACGGCGAAGCGTTTGTCAGTTATGCCAACCAGTTGGTACAGACGTGGGAAGCGGCGCGCCGCGACCTGCCGCTACCCGAAGGCTGCCAGCAGGTGCTGCATGTGGGCGGTGAGGTGAGCCTGGGCAACCCGATGATGCTCGACTGGGTCAGTGCCTTGCACCGCGAGTTACCCAGCCATGCCATCCGTAGCGAAGTCAGCGACGGCGAGTCGCTGCTGCGCAAGCTCGAGATGGGCCTGCTGGACGCCGCGCTGGTCTACCAGCCGACCTACGGCCCGGGCCTGCAGGTGGAACAGTTGATGGAAGAAAAGCTGATCCGCGTGCGCCGTGCCGACCGGCCCGAGCCGTACATCTACATCGACTGGGGCGAGGCTTTCCGCCGCCAGCACGATGCCGCCCTGCCCGACTACGCACGCCCTGCATTGAGCTTCAACCTGGGCCCGTTGGCCTTGCAGTTCATTCTCGACCAGGGTGGCAGTGGCTACTTCCGCACGCGAGTGGTGCAGGCCTACCTGGACAGCGGGGTGTTTGAGCGGGTACCACAGGCGCCGGAGTTTACCTACCCAACCTTCCTGGTGTACCCGCGCAAACGCGACAGCGAAGCCTTGCAACAGGCCTTCGCCATCCTGCGCCGGCTGGTAGCCGCCGGCGCCAGCGACTGGTCACAGCGCTGGGACCCGGTTATCTGAAGCCTCGGAATTGCTGAGCAGCTGGCGCTTGAGGCCGGCGATCAGGTCGGTCTGGGTGATCACCCCCACCAACTTGTCGGCATCGAGCACCGGCAGGCAGTGCAGGCCCTGCTCGCACAGCAGCGGCAGCAGGCGCTCCAGCGGGTGCTGGCTGCTGACGCTGACCACCCGGCGGCTCATCACCTGCTCCATGCGTACCGCTTTGCGGCCAAACAGCCCACGCCAGCTGAAACGGCCACGCTGCATGGCCGGACCAACCAGGTCGCTGAGGCTGACAATGCCCACCAGCTTGCCTTGCTGCAGCACCGGCAGGGTTTTCAGGTGGTGGCTGACCAGCATCTTCCAGGCCTGTTCCAGGGTGGTGTCGGGCGTGGCGAACTGCACATCGCGGGACATCACCGAAGCCGCGGTGATGCCGCCGAGGCTACGCTGCAAGGCGTGCTGCTCGGTGGCCAGGATGATGCGCTCCAGTTCGTCACGGGTGACGTCGACAAACTCGCCCAGTTCCTCCAGGGCCTGGTCCAGGTCTTCACTGCGGATACCCACCCGCTCGCTGGGCAGCGGGTCATGGGTGTGGTGCAGGTCTTTGCGCGGCAGCGCGCCTTTCGGGTAGCGCACGCCGGTCAGGCGGTTGTAGAGGATTGCCACCGTCACCAGGATCAGCGCATTGAGCAGCACCGGCTCCAGCAGGTGGTCGCCCATGGCGGTCAGC
Organism: Pseudomonas sp. TWI929; assembly: GCF_039673335.1. Taxonomy (NCBI): domain Bacteria; kingdom Pseudomonadati; phylum Pseudomonadota; class Gammaproteobacteria; order Pseudomonadales; family Pseudomonadaceae; genus Pseudomonas; species Pseudomonas sp. TWI929. Next base: position 80,387 of record NZ_JBDJLK010000006.1, on the reverse strand, counting down.
CCCGAGTCGGCCAGCACCGCGCTCACCGCCACCCCGCCACCCGGCGGGTGCAGGCAACGCAGCAGGCACATCACCAGGATCGAGATACCCAGCGCGGCGGCAGCCACCCACAGTTCAGGGCCGAAGCCCTGGCGCATGGCCAGGCCGACCGCGCCAGCCAGGGCGTAGCTGCCCAGCACCGGCCAAGGCTGGGCCAAAGGGCCGGAATGCACGGCAAATACCAATACCGCCGAGGCCGCCAGCGGACCCAACAGGTGCAGGGCAATGCCCGGGCCATAAGCCAGGCTGGTCAGCCAGCCGGCGAGAAACAGGCCAAGCAACGCACCAATACCGGCACGCAGCCATTCTTTGGGGGGGATATTCAGGGGCGCCGGCAACAGCCGCTGCAGACGACTTTCGGAACGCGAGGCAGACATGTAGGTTATCGGAATCTGTAGTTTTTCTGGTTAAAAAGAAAGCCCAGCCGAGCAGGCCTGGGCCTCGTATTGCGAACGCAATATCACAAGGGGCTCCGTCCATGGAGAGATGGAAACCGCAGGGTTTCGTGAAGGGGATTTTGCCGGGTGAGGTGGGATTGGGCTAATTCAAAAAAATGCGGCTGTACTGCAATTTTTTTGCAGTGGTGATATGGCCCGGGACCTGTGAGTTGCCATTGGGGCCGCTGTGCGGCCCCGGCTCTACCGCGCCTTGCGCGGCAGGTCGATACTCACCTGCAACCCGCCCAGGGGGCTTTCCGACAGCGCCAACTGCCCACCCCAAGCCTCGACGATATCGCGCACAATCCCCAGCCCAAGCCCATGCCCGTCAACCTGCTCATCCAGCCGCGAGCCCCGCTCCAGCACCTGTTGCCGTTGCCCCTCGGGAATACCCGGCCCATCGTCATCAACCCACAGCCGGTAACCCTCGGCATCTGGCGCAATGCCCAGCCGCACCTCGCTGTCGGCCCATTTGCAGGCGTTATCCAGCAGGTTGCCCAGCAGTTCCAGGACGTCCTCGCGGTCCCATGGCAACAACAACCCGGGCGGCACATCACTGGCCAACAACAGGCCTTCGCCATGGATCATGCTCAAGGTCCCCAGCAGCCCCGGCAACTCGGCATCACAGTCGAACTGCGCCCCCGGCAGCGCATCCCCCGCCAGGCGTGCGCGGTTCAGCTCACGCGCCAGGCGTTGCTGGATCTGCTCCAACTGCTCACGCATTTGCGTGCGGACTTCGGGCAAGTCCTTCAGGCGTTCGCTGGAAGCCAGGCCAAGCAGCACGGCCAACGGTGTCTTCAACGCATGCCCCAGATTGCCCAGCGCATTGCGCGAGCGGCGCAGGCTGTCTTCGGTATGGCTGAGCAGGTGGTTGATCTGCCCCACCAGCGGCGCCAACTCACTGGGCACCTCGGCATCCAGCTGCGAGCGCTGGCCCTGCTGCAACTGGGCGATCTGCTGGCGTGCCCGCTCCAAGGGCCGCAGTGAACGGGTCACGGTGATGCGTTGCAACACCAGCACCAGGATCAGCGCCACCAGGCCCATGCCCAGGCCGATCTGCTGCATGCGCCGGAAGCCTTCACGCACCGGCGAATAGTCTTGCGCCACGCTGATCGAGATATCCTGGCCCAGGCGCCGGTAGTCGGCACGCAAGGCCAGTAACTGCTGGCCTTCCGGGCCGAGTTCATGACTGTCGGAAAGGCCCGGCGCGGCAGGCTTGGGCATGTCCAGGTCCCACAGCGAGCGTGAGCGCCAGGTGTTCTGCTGAAGGGCGCCGCTTTCAAAATCGATGCGGAAGTAATAACCGGAAAACGGCCGCTGATAGGCAGCCGAGATCCGCCGCTCATCCAGTTGCAAACCGGACGGCCCGCGCACCAGGGCCATCAGCAGGTTTTCGCTTTCCTTGCGCAGGCCGTTTTCCAGGTAGCGCTGCAGGCCTGCCTCGAACAGCCACAAGGTCAGCTGCGCCAATACCACGCCAACCACCACCAGCACCGCCACCAGGCCCAGGCTCAGGCGCGCCTGGATCGACTTCACCCGGCACTCCCGGCGTAGATATAGCCTTGCCCGCGGCGGGTCTCGATGACACTGCGGCCCAGCTTGCGCCGCAAGTGGTTGACGTGCACTTCCAGCACGTTGGAGTCACGCTCGGTTTCGCCATCGTAGAGGTGTTCGGCCAAGTGGCTCTTGGACAGGATCTGCTGCGGGTGCAGCATGAAGTAGCGCAACAGGCGGAACTCGGCGGCGGTCAGCTGGATATCCACGCCGTCGCGACTTACGCACTGGCGGCTTTCGTCCAGGTGCAGGCCGGCGGCTTCCAGCGTCGGCTGGTTGGCAAGGCCACGGGCACGGCGCAACAGGGCCTGGATGCGCAGTTGCAGCTCTTCGGGGTGAAAGGGTTTGCTCAGGTAGTCATCGGCCCCGGCTTTCAGCCCTTCAATACGCTCGGCCCACGAGCCGCGGGCGGTCAGGATCAGCACCGGCGTGACCAGGCCGGCGGCACGCCACTGGGCCAACACCTCCAGGCCCGGCAAGCCCGGCAGGCCGAGGTCGAGAATGATCAGGTCGTAAGGTTCGCTCTGGCCCTGGTACACCGCGTCACGGCCGTCGGCCAGCCAGTCCACGGCATAGCCCTGGCGTTGCAGGCCGGCGACCAGTTCATCGGCCAGCGGTACGTTGTCCTCGACAAGCAACAGGCGCATTCAGTCGTCTTCCTCGTCTTTGAGCAGTGCGCCGGTGCTGGCGTCGAGCTTGATCTCGCGCACCACACCTTCAGCTGTCAACAGCTCGACTTCATACTGGTAGCGATCGTCGTCCTCTTCCAGCTCGGCTTCCAGCAAACGCGCCCCGGGGTAACGCCCCAGGGCGGTTTCCAGCAATTGTTCGAGTGGCAGGATAACGCCCTTCTGCCGAAGCTTCAGGGCCTCGTCCTGATCGAGGTCGCGGGCAGCGGCCAGGGAGCACACGGCCAGCAGCGCCAGCGCGAGGTAACGCGCTGGCCGCGGTAAGTGGATCATCAGTTGTCCCGCTCGTCCTTCACGACTTCACCGGTCTTGGCGTCCAGCGCCACATCCCATTCGACGTTCTGCGTATCGCGCAGCTCGACCTTGTAGATGTAGCGGCCATACTCGTCTTCAAGCTCAGAGTCGGTGACGGTGGCGCCCGGGTGCTTGGCCACGGCGGCCGCCTTGAGTTCGTCCAGCGACTTGATGGTCTTGGCATTGACCAGTTTGACCACTTCATCGGGCTGCACGTCCTTGGCGAAGGCGGCATTGGCGCCGAGGGCAAGGGCGGCGGCGGTGAACAGGGCAGTCAAGGTTTTCATCGTTCTTCTCTCCTGAGAACTGTGCAAGTTGTCTACGGGGTTAAGATTAACCAGCGGTCCTTAATTCAACCTGAAAACAGCTGGCCGCATGATAGCGCAGGTCTATGTGGCACCGCGTCGCCTGCTTCGCGGGCATGCCCGCTCCCACAGGTTCACCACAGGCCTCGGTAGCTGTGCAGTACTTGTGGCTGGCCGGCGATGAGCCCCTCAAACCCTTTACAATGACCCGATTGTTGCCCAAGAGATCCGTCATGAGCGCCATCCACATCAAATACCCCGCCCTCACCTTCAAGGCCGGCCAGAGCGCCCTGCGGCACATCCGCGAGCGTGGCCTGCAGGCGGCCGATGTGGGCGTGTTGCCGGGCGCGGCGGGCGGGCCGAAGCCGCTGGGCATCCAGGGCCTGGACCTGGCCTTGTTTGGTGAATGGCTGCCGACGGCGCCGCGCCAACGTGCATTGATCGGTGCCTCGATCGGCGCCTGGCGCTTCGCCAGTGCCTGCCTCGACAACCCGGTCGCCGGCATTCGCCGCCTCGGCGAGTTGTATACCGAGCAGGACTTTGCCAAGGGCGTCACGCCGGCCGAAATCAGCCGGAGTTGCCAAAAAATGCTCAATGACCTGCTACAAGGCCGCGATGGTGAACTGCTGGCCAACCCGCACTATCGCCTGAACATTCTGGTGGTAAAAAGCCACGGCCAGCTCGCCCACGACCATCGAGGCCGCCTGGGCCTTGGCCTGGGCTCCGTAGTGGCCAGCAACCTGCTCGGCCGCTCGCGCCTGGCCCGTCATTTCGAGCGCATCATCCTGCACGACGAGCGCAGTGCGCCGCCGCTCGACGCCCTTACCGATTTCCCTTCGCGCTGCCTGCCCCTGGAGCTGGCCAACCTGCGCCACGCCCTGCTCGCGTCAGGCTCGATCCCCATGGTCATGGAGGGCGTCAAAGACATTCCTGGCGCCGGTACCGGTACCTACCGCGACGGCGGCCTGCTCGACTATCACCTCGACCTGCCCTACCGCGGCGACGACCTGGTGCTGTACCCACACTTCACCGACAAGGTGGTACCCGGTTGGTTCGACAAGGCCCTGCCCTGGCGCAAGGGCGATGCCACCCGCCTGCAGAACGTATTGCTGATGACACCCTCGCCGCAGTACCTGGCCGCCCTGCCCTACGGCAAGCTGCCCGACCGCAACGACTTCAAGCGCTTCATGGGCGACGCGCCAGGGCGCAAGCGCTATTGGTACAAGGCCATTGCCGAAAGCCAGCGGCTAGGCGACGAGCTGCTGGAGCTGATCGCCACCGGGCGGCTGCATGAACGCCTGCAAGCCTTGTAGCGGCCATGCTGGTAGACTGCGCGCATTGTTGATTCACACAGAGTTCTGACAGCGTGGAAATTTTCAAAGAGTTCACATTCGAATCGGCCCACCGCCTGCCCCACGTTCCTGAAGGGCACAAATGCGGCCGCCTGCACGGCCACTCGTTCAAGGTCGGCCTGCACCTGACCGGCCCGCTCGATCCCCACACTGGCTGGATCCGCGACTTCGCCGAGGTCAAGGCGATCTTCAAGCCGATCTACGAGCAACTGGACCACAACTACCTGAACGACATCCCCGGCCTGGAGAACCCCACCAGCGAAGTGATCGCCAAGTGGATCTGGGACCAAGTCAAGCCACTGATGCCGGAACTGTCCAAGGTACGTATCCACGAAACCTGCACCAGTGGCTGTGAGTACACTGGCGACTGATTGTGGGCCAAGGGCGCCGCGCAGGCGCCCTTTTCATGTGCTAGCACCTGGCTGACACCTCCAGTACTTCCAGTTCAAGGCTGCCTTCCCCGCCCAGCCACACCGTGTCGAGATTGCGCTGGCCCTGTGGGTAGACCATCTTCAGGTCAGGGCCAGTGATGTGCTTCAACTTCACCCCATCAAGGTGCGCCCCCTGCTGCAGCGATGACGGGTTTACCCCGTCCAGGCGCCAGAGGAATGCAGGTTCAGCACGGTCCTTTGCCCATCGCTGAGCCAGGCTCAGGCTCCAGCCCCGCTCGTGCTTCAAGGTAAAATTCAGCCGTCGACCGCGCGCATCGAGCGGCCAGATTTCATAAGCATAAGCACCGTTTTCCTCATACACGGCAAACCAGAAGCGCTCGCAGGCCGGGCGGCACTCATCGCTGCGCCAGTGCTCCTGCAGTGTTTCACCACGCTCGACCTCCAGCGCCGCCCTGGGGTTCCACTCCTCGCCTTGACTGAACCGCGCCACTACCAGGCCGGCCTGCTCGTCTCTGGATGCATCCGCAGCGGCAGCCGATGCGTCAGGGCGCCACCAGGCGCGTGCGATAAAACTGTATTCAGGCTTGAACTCATACCTGCTTGCGATTCGCCGCAAGCCTCCACCCCAGGCGACCTCCCGAGCCTCATGGGCGAAATCAAGGATTTCCAGTGCCATCAGACCAGGCTGGCCGCTTAGGGTATTGATCAGCCAGGCATCGCGGTTCTGCATGCGCCTGGCCCGCTGGCCCTCGGCATTGAGCAGCAGCACATTGCAAATACGCGCGCCGCGCTGCAGAGCCTTGTTGCCTATACCGGCGAGTGTCCACAGGTGCGTCGGCGAGCTTAACCGGGCGCTGCCCGCTGCGGCTTCAGTCTGGTCCTTTATGCCTGCATAGCCCGACAACGGGCTAGGGTTGCTACGCACAATGCGGTTGAGCGGCTTCCAGGCGCGGTCATATGGCCTGATTTCGTAACCCAGCGTCGAGGCGTGCCGGTCAGAACCGCTTACATAGGCACCAAACCAGAACAGCTCGCCATATACATGCCCCGGTGCTGTTTGGTCCTCGGCGGTCAACTGTAAAGGCCCCAAGCCCGCGGGCTCGGCACGTAGATAGTTGTACCAGTGCTCGTTATGAATCGAGGCGCCGCCGGTGTGCAGCCACAGAGGGGCCAGCTTGTCGCGCGACTCATCCCATTGTGCCGGGTTGAGCAGATGGTCGGACAGCTGCCACCAGCAACGTGCCAGGAAGGAAAATTCTGGGTAATGAATGTAGTCGCTCATGACGGCTCACTTGTGCGGAAGAAGTGAGCCGAACGCTATCGGTTCGCAGCCGATCCAAGGCAGAAGGAAGCCGTTACAGCAGTGCCTGGCTGATAAATGCCGGGGCGATGTAGCGCTGGTAGTGTGCCTCGGACAGCAGGAAGAATTCGCGGTCGATGGCATCGCGCAATTGCGGCAGTTCCCAATCGCGGAACTCCGGCAGCAGCACCATACCGTAGGCCTCCAGGTCACGGATCATCCGCGCCCCGCGGGCAATCAGCTGGTAGGCCCAGCAATATTCCGACTGCTGCTCGACAAAGCGAATCGAGCGTTGCTCCAGCTGCTGGCGCAGCAGGCCTTTGTCGAACACTTCCAGTTTGGCCATCATCACCTGCACCAGCAATTGCTCAAGGCGCAACCACACGGCGCGCTTCTGCGCGTCGTCGTAGCCGTTCCAGTTGATCACTTCGTGGTGAAAACGCTTGCAGCCTCGGCACACTGTGTCTCCGTACACCGTGGAGCACAGGCCGACGCAAGGGGTCTTGATGGACTTGTTGGACATGAAAAACAACGGCTTGGCGGTGGAACACCGGCCCATGTTAGCCCTTTGTCTAACCAGGGTCACTCGTTAAAGTCATCTTCTGCGCCTTACCTTCGGGCTTTTTTTGCCGTAGAATCATCCGGCCTTTTCAAAGGCAACAATGTCCGTTGGAAGCTGTTTTCAAAGCGTCACGAGCACAGTTAATCCGGTAGAACGGCGTTGGCCCGGGCCATGCATCCCTCGCATGCCCGCGCCAGCCCTCATCAGCTCCCCGTTCTGCAGGCGTAAAACTTTGAAAGCAGCTTCTGTAAGGATTCTTTGCGACTCTGGCTGGGCGGCCCACAAAGCCGTGGCAGCGCATGGGTGCATTGAATGCTGGATGAGCGTCCCGGACCCCCTTTAGGGACCACTGATGAGGGAAATAACTGTGCTTGAAGCCTACCGCAAACACATCGAAGAGCGTGCCGCCCTGGGTATCGTGCCCCAGCCGCTGAACGCCGAACAAACTGCAGGCCTGGTCGAGCTGCTGAAAAACCCGCCGGCCGGCGAAGAAGCCTTCCTCGTAGACCTGATCACCAACCGCGTACCGCCAGGGGTCGACGAAGCTGCCTACGTCAAGGCTGCTTTCCTCTCCGCCATCGCCAAGGGCGAAGCCAAGTCGCCACTGATCGACCGCAAGCACGCTGCCGAGCTGCTGGGCACCATGCAGGGCGGCTACAACATCGAAACGCTGGTTACGCTGCTGGATGACGCCGAACTGGGCGCCGTCGCGGCCGAACAGCTCAAGCACACCCTGCTGATGTTCGATGCCTTCCACGACGTGGCCGAAAAAGCCAAGGCCGGCAACGTTCACGCCAAGGCCGTGCTGGAATCCTGGGCTGCCGGCGAGTGGTTCACCTCGCGTCCGGCCATCGCCGACAAGTACACCCTGACCGTGTTCAAGGTGCCTGGCGAAACCAACACCGACGACCTGTCCCCTGCCCCGGACGCCTGGTCGCGCCCTGACATCCCGCTGCACGCCCTGGCCATGCTGAAAATGGCCCGTGACGGCATCGAGCCGTCGCAGCCAGGTTCGGTCGGCCCGCTGGCCCAGATCGAAGCCGTCAAGGCCAAAGGCTTCCCGGTTGCCTACGTGGGTGACGTGGTCGGTACCGGTTCGTCGCGTAAATCCGCCACCAACTCGGTGCTGTGGTTCTTCGGCGACGACATCCCGTACGTGCCGAACAAGCGCGCCGGTGGTTTCTGCTTCGGCACCAAGATCGCCCCGATCTTCTACAACACCATGGAAGACGCCGGCGCCCTGCCGATCGAATTCGACTGCACCAACCTGGGCATGGGCGACGTCATCGACGTTTACCCGTTCAAAGGTGAAGTACGCCGTCACGGCAGCGACGAGCTGGTCACCAACTTCGAACTGAAAACCGAAGTTCTGCTGGACGAAGTCCGCGCTGGCGGCCGTATCCCGCTGATCGTCGGCCGTGGCCTGACCGAAAAAGCCCGTGCCGAACTGGGCCTGGGTGCTTCCGACCTGTTCAAGAAGCCAGAGCAGCCTGCCGACACCGGCAAGGGCTTCACCCTGGCGCAGAAGATGGTCGGCCGTGCTTGCGGCCTGGCAGAAGGCCAGGGCGTACGTCCAGGTGCCTACTGCGAGCCGAAGATGACCACCGTCGGTTCCCAGGACACCACTGGCCCGATGACCCGCGACGAGCTGAAAGACCTGGCGTGCCTGGGCTTCTCCGCTGACCTGGTAATGCAGTCGTTCTGCCACACCGCGGCCTATCCGAAGCCGATCGACGTCAACACCCACCACACCCTGCCAGACTTCATCCGCACCCGTGGCGGCGTGTCGCTGCGCCCAGGCGACGGCATCATCCACAGCTGGCTGAACCGCATGCTGATGCCTGACACCGTGGGTACCGGTGGCGACTCGCACACCCGCTTCCCGATCGGCATCTCGTTCCCGGCCGGTTCCGGCCTGGTGGCCTTCGCCGCCGCCACCGGCGTCATGCCGCTGGACATGCCAGAATCGATCCTGGTGCGCTTCAAGGGCAAACTGCAGCCAGGCATCACCCTGCGTGACCTGGTTCATGCCATCCCTTACTACGCCATCCAGAAGGGCCTGCTGACCGTCGAGAAGAAAGGCAAGAAAAACGCCTTCTCCGGCCGCATCCTGGAAATCGAAGGCCTGGACGACCTGACCGTCGAACAAGCCTTCGAGCTGTCCGACGCCTCGGCCGAGCGCTCCGCTGCCGGTTGCACCATCAAGCTGCCAGAGAAGGCCATCGCCGAGTACCTGCAGTCCAACATCACCCTGCTGCGCTGGATGATCGGCGAAGGCTACGGCGATGCCCGCACCCTGGAGCGCCGCGCCCAGGCCATGGAAGCCTGGCTGGCCAAGCCTGAACTGCTGTCGGCCGACGCCGATGCCGAATACGCCGAAATCATCGAAATCGACCTGGCCGACGTCAAAGAGCCGGTGCTCTGCGCACCGAACGACCCAGACGATGCCCGCCTGCTGTCTTCGGTACAGGGCGAGAAGATCGATGAAGTGTTCATCGGTTCGTGCATGACCAACATCGGTCACTTCCGCGCTGCCGGCAAGCTGCTGGACAAGGTCAAGGGCGGCATCCCGACCCGTCTGTGGCTGGCCCCGCCAACCAAGATGGACGCTCACCAGCTGACCGAAGAAGGCTACTACGGCATCTACGGCAAGGCCGGCGCGCGCATGGAAATGCCAGGCTGCTCGCTGTGCATGGGTAACCAGGCACGCGTGCAGACCGGTTCGACCGTGGTCTCCACCTCGACCCGTAACTTCCCGAACCGTCTGGGCGACGCTACCAACGTGTACCTGGCATCGGCCGAGCTGGCCGCTGTCGCTTCGATCATCGGCAAGCTGCCGACTGTCGAAGAGTACATGCAGTACGCGAAAGACATCGACAGCATGGCTGCCGACGTTTACCGCTACCTGAGCTTCGACCAGATCGCCGAGTTCCGCGAAGCGGCAGCCAACGCCAAGATCCCGGTGGTTCAGGCGTAAGCTGAGTTGTAAAATGTAAAAGAAAGCCCCGGCAGAAATGCCGGGGCTTTTTTATTCCTGCACCGGCCCTACCGCCGGCACAGGCAACCTCAAGTCACAAACAAATCGACAAACCTGTGCACCGCCATCCCCTCCAGCTTCTGCTGGTCCTTGCACACATCCACAATTGCGGCACACCGCTGCCGCGCAAAGCGCGTCGCCAGGTTGGCCCTGAACTTGGCCTCCAGCAACGGTATGCCCTCCCCACGCCGCCGCCGATGCCCGATCGGGTACTCCACCACCACCTGCTCGGTACTGCTGCCATCCTTGAAGAACACCTGCAGCGCGTTGGCGATCGAGCGCTTGTCCGCTTCCAGGTACTCACGGCTGAAGCGCGGGTCTTCCACCACCTCCATCTTCTCGCGCAAGCGGTCGATGCTCGGGTGGTTGGCATGAAAAGCGTCTTCATAATGCTCGGCCACCAAGTGCCCGAAAATCAGCGGCACCGCCACCATGTACTGCAGACAGTGGTCGCGGTCGGCGGCATTGGCCAGCGGGCCGCGCTTGGAAATGATGCGAATCGCCGACTCCTGGGTGGTGATGACAATGCGGTCGACTTCATGCAGGCGGTTACGCACCAGCGGATGCAGGGTAACCGCCGCCTCACAGGCGGTCTGGGCATGGAACTCGGCGGCGAAGCTGACCTTGAACAGCACATTCTCCATCACATAGCTGGCCAAGGGCTGCGGCAGGCGCAGTTCATACTGCCCGGCCGGCTTGAGTGCCAGGTCCTTGTTGGTGTGGCTGAACGACACATCGTAGAAGCCCCACTGTGGCGCAGTGAGCACACCTGGCACGCCCATCTCGCCGCGCAGGGCGATATCAGCCAGGCGCACGCCACGGCTGGACGCATCACCGGCAGCCCAGGACTTGCGCGAGCCGGCATTGGGCGCGTGGCGATAGGTGCGCAGTGCCTGGCCATCGACGAAGGCGTGCGACAACGCTGACAACATCTGCTCGCGGTTGGCCCCCATCAGCCTTGCGCACACTGCAGTGGAGGCCACCTTGACCAGAATCACGTGATCAAGGCCAACGCGGTTGAAAGAGTTTTCCAGTGCCAGCACGCCCTGGATTTCGTGAGCCATGACCATGGCTTCGAGCACATCACGCATCAGCAGCGGCGCTTCACCATCAGCCACGCGCTTCTGCGACAGGTGATCGGCAACGGCCAGAATGCCGCCGAGATTGTCCGAGGGGTGAGCCCATTCGGCGGCCAGCCAAGTGTCGTTGTAGTCCAGCCAGCGCACCGTGCAACCGATATCCCAGGCGGCCTTGACCGGGTCGAGGCGGTAGGCGGTACCGGGGACGCGGGCGCCATTGGGCACCACGGTGCCTTCCACCAGGGGGCCAAGCAGTTTGGTGCATTCGGGGAAGCGCAGGGCCAGCAGGCCGCAGCCGAGGGTGTCCATCAGGCAATTGCGCGCGGTGTCCAGCGCCTCGGGGGATTCGACCCGGTAGCCGAGGGCGTAGTCAGCCAGGGTTTGCAGTACCCGGTCATAGTCCGGGCGGTCGTTGAGGTCCACGTTGGCGCTCATATCCAGCTCCCTTCAGAATTGCCGGGGCTGCTGTGCAGCCCCAACGAACTAAAGCCGAGCGCCAATGGTGCGTTAGAAGCTATCGCCAGGCACGCGAACCCAGCCCTCCATCAGCACGCGAGCACTGCGGCTCATGATTGCCTTGGTCACTGTCCACTGGCCATTCACCTGGCGCGCCTCAGCCCCCACCCGCAGGGTGCCCGAGGGGTGGCCGAAACGCACGGCGCTGCGCTCGCCCCCGCCAGCGGCGAGGTTGACCAGCGTGCCCGGAATGGCCGCTGCGGTGCCAATGGCCACCGCTGCCGTCCCCATCATTGCATGGTGCAGCTTGCCCATCGACAAGGCCCGTACCAGCAGGTCAACATCACCCGCCTGCACCGCCTTGCCACTGGACGCAGTGTAGGTGCTCGGCGGCGCGACGAAAGCCACTTTCGGCGTGTGCTGACGCCCGGCAGCCTGGTCGACGTTGTCGATCAGCCCCATGCGCACGGCGCCATAGGCGCGAATGGTCTCGAAGCGCAGCAGCGCCTGCGGGTCGCCGTTGATGGCATCCTGCAGTTCGGCGCCGGTGTAACCGATATCCGCCGCATTGACGAAGATGGTCGGGATACCGGCATTGATCAGGGTCGCCTTGAAGGTGCCGACACCCGGCACCTCCAGGTCATCGACCAGGTTACCGGTAGGGAACATGGCACCACCGTCGCCGTCTTCGTCGGCCGCCGGGTCGAGAAACTCCAGTTGCACCTCGGCAGCCGGGAAGGTTACCCCGTCCAGCTCGAAGTCGCCGGTCTCCTGCACTTCACCTTCAGTGATTGGCACATGGGCGATGATGGTCTTGCCGATGTTGGCCTGCCAGATGCGCACCGTGGCGATGCCGTTACGCGGGATACGCGCCGGGTCGACCAGGCCGCTGCTGATGGCGAACGAGCCGACGGCGGCGGAGAGGTTGCCGCAGTTGCCGCTCCAGTCGACGAAGGCGTTGTCGATGCTGACCTGGCCGAACAGGTAGTCGACGTCGTGTTCGGGCTTGATGCTTTGCGACAGGATCACGGTCTTGCTGGTGCTTGAAGTGGCACCGCCCATGCCGTCGATCTGCTTGCCGTAAGGGTCGGGGCTGCCGATCACCCGCAGCAGCAGTGCATCGCGAGCGGGGCCTGGGATTTGCGCCTGTTCGGGCAGGTCTTGCAGGCGGAAGAACACGCCTTTGCTGGTGCCGCCACGGATGTAGGTGGCGGGGATTTTGATCTGGGGTACATGTGCCATTGTCTTGGGCATCCTGATAGTCCGGTGAAATACCCTGGGGCTACTTTGCAGCCCTTTCGCGACGCAAGGCCGCTCCCACAGGTACTGCGCCGCCCTTTGTGGGAGCGGCCTTGTGTCGCGATGGGCCGCAAAGCGGCCCCGCTCTTATGGTTAGGCGGTCGCTTCGAGGAAGTCCTGGGCAAAGCGCTGCAGCACCCCGCCCGCCTCGTAGATCGACACTTCCTCGGCGGTGTCCAGGCGGCAGGTCACCGGCACTTCCAGGCGCTCGCCGTTGGCGCGGGTCACCACCAGGGTCAGGGTTGCCCGTGGCGTACGTGCGCCCAGCACGTCATAGGTCTCGCTGCCATCCAGGCCCAGGGTCTTGCGGTCGGTACCCGGCTTGAACTCCAGTGGCAGTACGCCCATGCCCACCAGGTTGGTGCGGTGAATGCGCTCGAAGCCTTCGGCCACGATCGCCTCGACACCCGCCAGGCGTACACCTTTGGCCGCCCAGTCACGCGACGAGCCCTGGCCATAGTCGGCACCGGCAACGATGATCAGCGGCTGCTTGCGCTGCATGTAGGTCTCGATCGCCTCCCACATGCGGGTGACCTTGCCTTCCGGCTCGATACGCGCCAGCGAACCCTGCTTCACGCTGCCGTCTTCCTTGCGCACCATTTCGTTGAACAGCTTGGGGTTGGCGAAGGTGGCGCGCTGGGCAGTCAGGTGGTCGCCACGGTGGGTGGCGTAGGAGTTGAAGTCCTCTTCCGGCAGGCCCATTTTCGCCAGGTACTCACCAGCGGCGCTGTCGAGCATGATGGCGTTGGACGGCGACAGGTGGTCGGTAGTGATGTTGTCCGGCAGCACCGCCAGCGGGCGCATGCCGCGCAGGGTGCGCTCGCCAGCCAGGGCGCCTTCCCAGTACGGCGGGCGACGGATGTAGGTGCTCATCGGGCGCCAGTCGTACAGCGGCGCCACCTTCGGCCCGCGGTCTTCCTCGATGGCGAACATCGGGATGTAGACCTTGCGGAACTGCTCCGGCTTGACCGCGGCGCGCACCACGGCATCGATCTCTTCATCGCTGGGCCAGATATCCTTGAGGCGGATTTCCTTGCCATCGACCACGCCCAGCACATCTTTTTCGATGTCGAAGCGAATGGTACCGGCGATGGCGTAGGCCACCACCAGCGGCGGCGAGGCGAGGAAAGCCTGCTTGGCATACGGGTGGATGCGCCCGTCAAAGTTGCGGTTGCCCGAGAGCACGGCAGTGGCGTACAGGTCGCGGTCAATGATTTCTTGCTGGATCACCGGGTCCAGCGCGCCAGACATACCATTGCAGGTGGTGCAGGCGAAGGCGACGATGCCAAAGCCGAGCTGCTCCAGTTCCTTCTCCAGGCCGGCCTCTTCCAGGTACAGCTGTACAGCCTTGGAGCCCGGCGCCAGCGACGACTTGACCCACGGTTTGCGCACCAGGCCCAGCTTGTTGGCATTGCGCGCTATCAGGCCTGCGGCAATTACGTTGCGCGGGTTGCTGGTGTTGGTGCAGCTGGTGATGGCGGCGATGATCACCGCACCGTCAGGCATCTGCCCCGGCACGTCGTCCCAGCTGCCGGCAATGCCTTTGGCCGCCAGGTCGCTGGTGGCGACGCGGGCGTGCGGGTTGGACGGGCCGGCCATGTTGCGCACCACGCTCGACAGGTCGAAGCTCAGGGTGCGCTCATAGACGGCTGCGCCCAGGCTGTCGGCCCACAGGCCGGTGGCCTTGGCATAGGTTTCCACCAGCTTGACCTGCTGCTCTTCGCGGCCGGTCAGGCGCAGGTAGTCGATGGTCTGCTGGTCGATGGCGAACATCGCCGCAGTGGCACCGTATTCCGGGGCCATGTTGGAGATGGTGGCGCGGTCGCCCAAGGTCAGGGCGCGGGCACCCTCGCCATGGAACTCCAGGTAGGCGCCAACGACTTTCTGCTTGCGCAGGAACTCGGTCAGGGCCAGCACCAGGTCAGTGGCAGTGATGTTCGGTGCCAGTTTGCCGGTCAGCTCGACGCCGACGATTTCCGGCAGGCGCATCCACGAGGCACGGCCGAGCATCACGTTTTCCGCTTCCAGGCCGCCGACGCCGATGGCGATCACGCCCAGGGCGTCGACATGCGGGGTGTGGCTGTCGGTGCCGACGCAGGTGTCTGGGTAGGCCACGCCGCGGTCGTTGTGAATCACCGGCGACATCTTCTCCAGGTTGATCTGGTGCATGATGCCGTTGCCCGGCTGGATCACGTCGACGTTCTTGAACGCCTTCTTGGTCCAGTTGATGAAGTGGAAACGGTCTTCGTTGCGACGGTCTTCGATGGCGCGGTTCTTTTCGAACGCTTGCGGGTCGAAACCACCGCACTCGACGGCCAGCGAGTGGTCGACGATCAGCTGCACCGGCACCACCGGGTTGACCTGGGCCGGGTCACCGCCTTTGTCGGCGATGGCGTCACGCAGGCCGGCGAGGTCGACCAGGGCGGTCTGGCCGAGGATGTCGTGGCACACCACGCGGGCCGGGAACCATGGGAAGTCGAGGTCGCGCTGGCGCTCGATCAACTGGCCCAGCGAGGCGTCGAGGGTGGCCGGGTCGCAGCGGCGCACGAGGTTTTCGGCGAGCACGCGGGAGGTGTAAGGCAGGCCATCGTAGGCGCCGGGCTTGATCGCCTCGACCGCCGCGCGGGCATCGAAGTAGTCCAGGTCGGTGCCTGGCAGGTGCTTGCGGTATGCAGTGTTCATATCGTTATCAGGCTCGGTCACGGTAATCGGTATGCAGGTCTGGCCATTGGGGGCGCTGCGCCCCCCTTTCGCGACACAAGGCCGCTCCCACAAGTACGGCGCAATCCCTGTGGGAGCGGCCTGGTGTCGCGATAGGGCTGCGCAGCAGCCCCGGCGATCTATGCCTCAGCGCTGCTCGATCGGCACGAACTGGCGCTGCTCGACGCCGACATACTCGGCGCTCGGGCGGATGATGCGGTTGTTGGCGCGCTGTTCGAACACGTGCGCGGCCCAGCCGGTCAGGCGCGAGCAGACGAAGATCGGGGTGAACAGCTTGGTCGGGATGCCCATGAAGTGGTACGCCGAGGCATGGTAGAAGTCGGCGTTGGGGAACAGGCGCTTCTGCTCCCACATGGTTTTGTCGATGGCTTCGGAAACCGGGTACAGCACCTTGTCACCGACTTCGTCGGCCAACTGCTTCGACCAGCCCTTGATCACCTCGTTGCGTGGGTCGGACTCTTTGTAGATGGCATGGCCAAAGCCCATGATCTTGTCCTTGCGCTCCAGCATGCGCAGCAGCTCGGC
This sequence comes from Pseudomonas sp. TWI929, assembly GCF_039673335.1. Classification (NCBI taxonomy): domain Bacteria; kingdom Pseudomonadati; phylum Pseudomonadota; class Gammaproteobacteria; order Pseudomonadales; family Pseudomonadaceae; genus Pseudomonas; species Pseudomonas sp. TWI929. Next base: position 64,346 of record NZ_JBDJLK010000006.1, on the reverse strand, counting down.
AGTGGCTTCCTGCGGGCTCTGGAAGCGCTCGATCAGTTCCATCGCCGCTTCATTGGCACCACCGTGCAGTGGGCCGCGCAGCGAGCCGATGGCGGCGGTAACGCAGGAGTACAGGTCGGACAGGGTCGAGGCACATACACGGGCAGTGAAGGTCGAGGCGTTGAACTCGTGCTCGGCGTAAAGGATCAGCGACACGTTCATGACCTTGACGTGCAGCTCGCTCGGCTTCTTGCCGTGCAGCAGGTGCAGGAAGTGGCCACCGAGCGTGTCTTCATCACTGGTGCAGTCGATGCGCAGGCCATCGTGCGTGAAGCGGTACCAGTAGCACATCACTGCCGGGAACAGCGCCAGCAGGCGGTCGGTCTTGTCGCGCTGGGCTTCGAAGGTCAGTTCTGGCTCCAGGGTACCCAGTACCGAGCAACCGGTGCGCATCACGTCCATCGGGTGGGCGTCGCGCGGGATGCGCTCAAGCACTTCCTTCAGTGCCTGTGGCAGGTCACGCAGGCCCTTGAGCTTGCGCTTGTAATCGGCCAGCTCGGCCTGGGTTGGCAGCTCGCCGTACAGCAGCAGGTAGGCGACTTCTTCGAACTCGGCACCAGCGGCCAAGTCACGCACGTCGTAACCACGGTAGGTCAGCCCGGCACCGGCCTGGCCCACGGTCGACAGTGCGGTCTGGCCGGCCACCTGGCCGCGCAGGCCTGCGCCACTGAGTACTTTTGCTTCGGCCATGGTGTTTCTCCTTTCTTGAATTTGTTATGGAAAGCTTGCTGGCTAATCAGTTTTGCCTGTGCCGGCCTCTTCGCGGCGGTTCGACGCGAAGAGGCCGGCCGCTCCAATAAAAGTCTTCAGCCCTTCTTCTGGGCAAACAGCGCATCGAGGCTTTGCTCGAAGGCGTGGTAGCCAATGGCATCGTAGAGCTCCATGCGGGTTTGCATGGTGTCGATCACGTTCTTCTGCGTGCCGTCGCGGCGCAGCGCGGTGTACACGTTCTCGGCCGCCTTGTTCATGGCGCGGAACGCCGACAGCGGGTAAAGCACCAGCGATACGTCGACCGAGGCCAGCTCTTCGGTGGTGTACAGCGGCGTGGCGCCGAATTCGGTGATGTTGGCCAGGATCGGTGCCTTCACCCGATCAGCGAACGTCTTGTACATCTGCAATTCAGTGATGGCTTCCGGGAAGATCATGTCGGCACCGGCCTCGATGCAGGCCTCGGCGCGATCCAGGGCGGCGTTCAAGCCCTCGACGGCCAGGGCATCGGTACGTGCCATGATCACGAAGCTGTCGTCAGTACGGGCATCCACGGCGGCCTTGATGCGGTCGACCATTTCCTGCTGGCTGACGATTTCCTTGTTCGGGCGGTGGCCACAGCGCTTGGCGCCAACCTGGTCCTCGATATGGATGGCAGCAGCGCCGAACTTGCTCATCGAGCGCACGGTACGGGCGACGTTGAAGGCCGAAGAACCAAAGCCGGTGTCGACATCTACCAGCAACGGCACATCGCACACGTCGGTGATGCGGCGCACGTCGGTGAGCACGTCGTCCAGGCCACTGATGCCCAGGTCTGGCAGGCCCAGGGAACCGGCGGCCACGCCGCCACCAGACAGGTAGATGGCCTTGAAGCCGGCGCGCTTGGCCAGCAAGGCATGGTTGGCGTTGATGGTGCCAACCACCTGCAGCGGATGTTCAGCGGCAACGGCGTCGCGGAAACGCTGACCGGGGGTGCTCTTCACAGTCATTTCTCACCTCGTGGGCTGTTGTTGTGGGCGTCCTGATAGTGACGCTCGATATTGCGCTTGGACGCGCCGATGTGGCGGCGCATCAGGAGTTCGGCCAGCTCGCCGTCACGGTCGGCGATGGCATCGAGAATACGGTGGTGTTCGGCAAAGGCCTGGCGCGGCCGGTTGGGCGTGGCGGAGAACTGGATGCGGTACATGCGCACCAGCTGGTACAACTCGCCGCATAGCATCTTGACCAGGGTCTGGTTGCCGCTGCCCTGGATGATGCGGTAATGGAAGTCGTAGTCGCCTTCCTGCTGGTAATAGCCCAGGCCGGCCTGGAACGCGGCGTCACGCTCATGGGTGTCGAGCACCCGGCGCAATTCGTCGATGTCGGCCTGGCTCATGCGCTCGGCGGCCAGGCGGCAGGCCATGCCTTCCAGCGATTCGCGAATTTCGTACAGTTCGATCAGCTCGGCGTGGTTGAGCGATACCACCCGCGCACCCACATGTGGCACGCGCACCAGCAGGCGCTGGCCTTCGAGGCGGTGGATGGCCTCACGCAGCGGCCCACGACTGATGCCATAGGTGCGCGCCAGCTCCGGCTCGGAAATTTTGCTGCCAGGGGCGATCTCGCCTTTGACGATAGCCGCCTGGATGCGCCGGAAGACGTTTTCGGACAAGGTTTCCGTTTCGTCTGTCAGCGCCGCAGTGGCAAGGGAGAGGTCCTGCATATTGTTGACACCTTGAAAAACACTTCGCCAGAAATTAGCGAATAGAGCCCTCCAAGTCAAAGACAAAATCAGTATTGTCGACAATCGTCTAAGAACGAACTATCACCGCCTCCCCGCTGTCAGATCGCGCACCGCTGGCGTCAAGACGTCGGCGTGATAGAATGCCGCGCCTCCGATGGGGTATGGATAGCCTGTCTGTCATCCATTCATGCTTGTTGACAGATGAACGAGGAAGCTTGCGCAGTAGTTGCCAGTCGCCTTGCCCTGAACATAGCCACGAACCTTGCACTGCACCGCGCCAGGATTATGAGACTTACACCCGTTTTATTGCTGCTATGCCTCACCCTGCTGCCGGCCCTTGGCCAGGCTGCGGGCAAGACCGTGTATGGTCTCAACGAATACGCACGCCTGGGCGACCTGGACCTGGAAGTAGCCGCCAAGCTCGACACCGGCGCCAAGACCGCGTCGCTCAGTGCCCGCGACATCAAGCGCTTCAAGCGCAACGGTGAAAGCTGGGTACGCTTCTACCTGGCGATCGATGCCGCCCATTCGCACCCGATCGAACGCCCGCTGGCACGCGTGAGCAAAATCAAGCGCCGGGCTGGCGACTATGATGCCGAATCGGGCAAGGCCTATACGGCACGCCCGGTCATCGAACTGGAAATCTGCATGGGCCAGGCCATGCGCACTATCGAAGTCAACCTCACCGACCGCAGCGCCTTCCAGTTCCCGCTGCTGATCGGCTCCGAGGCGCTCAAGCACTTCGACGCGCTGGTCGACCCAAGCCTTAAATATGCGGCCGGCAAACCTGCCTGTGCCACCGACGCTCCCAAAGCAGAGTAACTCCGATGCGCTCTCTTACCCTCCATCTGAAAGTCCTGATCACCGTGCTGGTGCTACTGGGCGTGGCGGTCACGGCTTATCAGATCTTCTTCCTCGGCATCCCAGTGACCGAGGATGAAACCGACGACCTGTGGAACATCGACGCCAAGGTCGAGTTCGTGGCCAGCACCAAGGACCCGGTCAAGGTGCAGATGTTCGTGCCCCCGCTGAACCGCGACTACGTCAGCCTCAACGAGAGCTTCATCTCCAACAACTACGGGGTGAGCGTCAACCGTGCCGACGGCAACCGCAAGGTCACCTGGTCGGCCCGCCGCGCCAGCGGCAACCAGACCCTCTACTACCGCCTGGTGCTGACCAAGCGCTACAGCAACGAGAAGACCACGGTCAAAGGCCCGACCTTCCGTGACAGCCTGGCCATCGAGGGCCCCGAGAAGATCGCTGCCGAGGCGCTGATGGCGCCGATCCGCCAGCACTCGGCCGATGTCGAGACCTTCGTCAGCGAGACCATCAAGCGGGTCAACAACCTCAACGACGACAACGTCAAGCTGCTGCTGGCCGGTGATACTTCACCGATGAAGAAGGCCCAGATCATCGACCTGCTGCTGTCGATCGCCCACGTGCCGATGGAGAAGGTGCACACCATCCGCCTGGTGGCCGACACCCCGCAAACCCCGGAACTGTGGCTGCGCAGCTTCAATGGTACCGACTGGCTGTACTTCAACCCGGACACCGGCGAGCAGGGCCTGCCCAGCGACCGCCTGCTGTGGTGGACCGGTGACGACAACCTGATCACCGTCGATGGCGGCAAAAAGGCCAACGTCACCTTCAGCATGAACAACAGCGAGATGAACGCCATCCGCCTGGCCAAGCTGACCGACGAGAACACCGACGCCGACTTCCTTGAGTACTCGCTGTACGGCCTGCCGCTGCAAACCCAGCAAACCTTCATGATCATGGTGATGATCCCGATCGGCGTACTGGTAATCCTGGTGCTGCGCAACCTGATCGGCATCCAGACCCTGGGTACCTTCACCCCGGTACTGATCGCCCTGGCCTTCCGCGAAACCCAGTTGGGCTTCGGTATCGTGCTGTTCACGGTGATCACCGCCCTGGGCCTGTCGCTGCGCTCGTACCTGGAACACCTGAAGTTGCAGATGCTGCCGCGCCTGTCGGTGGTGCTGACCTTCGTCGTGGTGCTGATTGCCGCCATCAGCCTGTTCAGCCACAAGCTGGGCCTTGAGCGCGGGCTGTCGGTGGCGCTGTTCCCGATGGTGATCCTGACCATGACCATCGAACGCCTGTCGATCACCTGGGAAGAGCGTGGCGGCGGCCATGCCATGAAAGTGGCCATCGGCACCCTGTTCGCCGCCTCCCTGGCGCACCTGCTGATGATGGTGCCGGAGCTGGTGTACTTCGTCTTCACCTTCCCTGCCGTGCTGTTGATCCTGGTGGGCTTCATGCTGGCAATGGGCCGTTACCGCGGCTACCGCCTGACCGAGCTCGTGCGCTTCAAGGCATTCCTGAAGAAGGCTGACGCCTGATGTTTGGCCTGATCAAGACGTGGAAAGCCCTGGAGGCCCGGGGCATCATGGGTATCAACCGGCGCAACGCGGACTACGTGTTGAAGTACAACAAGCGCCACCTGTACCCGATTGTCGACGACAAGATCATCACCAAGGAGCGCGCCCTGGCGGCCGGCATCCATGTGCCGGAAATGTACGGCATCATCGAGACCGAGAAGCAGATCGAAAAGCTTCACGAAATCATCGGCGGGCGTAACGATTTCGTCATCAAGCCGGCGCAGGGCGCCGGCGGTGACGGCATCCTGGTGATTGCCGACCGCTTCGAAGACCGCTACCGCACGGTGTCGGGCAAGATCATCAGCCATGAGGAAATCGAGCACCAGATTTCCAGCATCCTCACCGGCCTGTACTCACTGGGCGGCCACCGTGACCGTGCGCTGATCGAATACCGGGTCACGCCCGACCAGATCTTCAAGAGCATCAGCTACGAAGGCGTGCCGGACATCCGCATCATTGTGCTGATGGGCTACCCGGTGATGGCCATGCTGCGCCTGCCGACCCGTCAGTCCGGAGGCAAGGCAAACCTGCACCAGGGCGCCATCGGCGTGGGTGTCGACCTGGCCACTGGCGTAACCCTGCGCGGCACCTGGCTGAACAACATCATCAGCAAGCACCCGGACACCACCAACGCGGTGGACGGCGTGCAACTGCCGAACTGGGACGGCTTCATGAAGCTGGCCGCCGGCTGCTACGAACTGTGTGGCCTGGGCTACATCGGCGTGGACATGGTGCTGGACCAGGACAAGGGCCCGCTGATTCTGGAGCTGAATGCCCGACCGGGGCTGAACATCCAGATTGCCAACGACTGCGGCCTGACCCAGCGTACCCATGCCATCGAGGCGCACATTGAAGCGCTGGCCAAGGAGGGTATTACCGAGGATGCCGAGCAGCGGGTGCGGGTAGCCCAAGGGCTGTTCGGACATGTTCATCCAGGCTGACATCGCCGGGGCCGCTTTGCGGCCCCCTTGGGTCAAACACAATGTTGAATGTCGCGCCCAGTGCTAGGCGCTTTTCCTACACAGGTCTACAATCGCCCTCCTCGCTTTTACATCGCCGTCCACACTGATGCCGACCTGTACGCTCCACCGCCTGCCCTACCAGCCCGACCCTGCCGCCTACTTCGCCCGCCTGCGCCAGGCCCCCGGCGCGATCTTGCTCGACAGCGCCCGCCCCGGCGCCGAACGCGGCCGCTTCGACCTGCTCAGCGCCTGGCCACTGCAACACTTGCAAGCGCAGCCCGGTGAAGCAGGCCGCGCCTTCCTCCAGCGCCTGCGCGCCGGCCTGGCGCAACTGGGCCACGCGCAATTGCCCGAAGGTAGCGAGCTGCCCTTCGCCGGTGGCCTGATCGGCTACCTGAGCTACGATTTCGGCCGCCGCCTGGAGCACCTGCCAAGCCTGGCCATGGACGACCTCGGCCTGCCAGACGCGCAACTGGGCCTGTATGCCTGGGCACTGGTCAGTGACCACCTGTACGGCACCAGCCAACTGGTGTTTCACCCAAGCCTTGCAGGGGAAGATCGCGAACGCCTGATCAGCTTGTTCGAAGGTGCCGACAACGCAGAGGGCGGCGCCTTCCAGCTGCTCGCACCAATGGCCGGCGACCTGCAGCCCGAACAGTACCAGGCCGCCTTCGACCAGGTGCAGCGCTACATCCAGGCCGGTGACTGCTACCAGATCAACCTCACCCAACGCTTCCGAGCGCCCTGCCAGGGCGATCCATGGCGGGCTTACCAGGCACTGCGCCAGGCCTGCCCCACGCCGTTCTCCGGCTACCAGCAACTGGCCGACGGCAGCGCCTTGCTGAGCTTTTCGCCCGAGCGTTTTATCCGCGTCAGCCAGGGCCTGGTGGAAACCCGCCCGATCAAGGGCACCCGCCCTCGTGCCAGCGACCCGGGCGAAGACGCGCGCAATGCCGAAGAGCTGCTGCACAGCCCCAAGGACCGCTCGGAAAACCTGATGATCGTCGACCTGCTGCGCAACGACCTGGGGCGCACCTGCCAAATCGGTTCGGTGAAGGTGCCAGAGCTGTTCAGCCTGGAGAGCTACCCCAACGTGCACCATCTGGTCAGCAGCATCACCGGCCAGCTGGCCAGCGACAAGGACGCCCTGGACTTGATCGGCGACAGCTTCCCCGGTGGTTCGATTACCGGCGCACCGAAGATCCGCGCCATGCAGATCATCGACGAGCTGGAACCGGCGCGTCGGGCACTGTACTGCGGCTCACTGCTATATGTGGACGTGCGCGGCGAGATGGACAGTTCGATTGCCATCCGCAGCCTGCTGGTCAAGGACGGCCAGGTAAGCTGCTGGGGCGGCGGCGCGGTGGTAGCCGACTCCGAGTGGCAGGCCGAATATGAAGAGTCGATCGCCAAAGTGCGGGTCTTGATGCAGACCTTGCAAGGCTTGTGAGTCCGTCTAGCCCGCGTTTTTTTGTTACCATCACCTTACTACGAGCGCACAGCGCCACAGCCAAGATGGAAACCGCCTGATGAGCCAACCCTTCGACGTCGCCGCCCTGGCCGCGACCTATGCCAACAAGTCCCCGCAGGACATCCTCAAGCTCGCCTTCGAGCACTTCGGTGATGACCTGTGGATCTCCTTCAGCGGCGCCGAGGACGTGGTGCTGGTCGACATGGCCTGGAAGCTGAACAAGCAGGTCAAGGTGTTCAGCCTCGACACCGGGCGCCTGCACCCGGAGACCTACCGGTTTATCGACCAGGTGCGTGAGCAGTACAACCTGCCGATCGAAATCCTCAGCCCTGATCGCGCCAAGCTCGACCCGTTCGTCAAGGAAAAGGGCCTGTTCAGCTTCTACAAGGATGGCCACGGCGAGTGCTGCGGCATCCGCAAGATCGAGCCGCTGCGGCGCAAACTGGCCACCGTCAGCGCCTGGGCCACCGGCCAGCGCCGCGACCAGAGCCCGGGCACCCGCAGCCAGGTGGCGGCACTGGAAATCGACAGCGCCTTCTCCACCCCAGAGCGCACCCTGTACAAGTTCAACCCGCTGGCACAGATGAGCAGTGAAGAAGTGTGGGGTTATATCCGCATGCTCGAACTGCCGTACAACAGCCTGCATGAGCGTGGCTTCATCAGCATTGGCTGCGAGCCATGCACCCGGCCGGTGCTGCCGAACCAGCATGAGCGCGAAGGGCGTTGGTGGTGGGAAGAGTCGACGCAGAAGGAATGCGGGTTGCACGCGGGCAACCTGATCAGCAAGGCTTGAAATTATCGGGGCCGCAAAGCGGCCCCAACAATCTTGAATCAGTGCACCGGCAGTTCGACACCTTCGAACAGCTCTTCGAGCTCCTGCTTGTTATGGCACTGAATAGCCTTGGCCATCACTTCACGGGTCAGGTGCGGGGCGAACTTCTCGATGAAGTCGCACATGAAGCCACGCAGGAAGGTGCCACGGCGGAAGCCGATCTTGGTGATGCTGGCTTCGAACAGCTCGCTGGCATCCAGGGCCACCAGGTCACTGTCGAGCTTGGCGTCCACAGCCATGCCGGCGACGATGCCCACGCCCAGCCCCAGGCGCACATAGGTCTTGATCACGTCGGCGTCAGCTGCAGTGAACACCACTTTCGGCGTAAGGCCACGGTGGTTGAAAGCCTCGTCCAGTTTCGAGCGCCCGGTGAAACCGAACACGTAGGTGACGATCGGGTATTCGGCGACCGCTTCCAGGGTCAGCTTCGGCAGCTTGGCCAGCGGGTGACCTTGCGGCACCACCACACAGCGGTTCCACTTGTAGCACGGCATCATGATCAGGTCGCCGAACAGCTCCAGCGCCTCGGTGGCGATGGCGAAATCAACGGTACCGTCCGCAGCCATTTCGGCAATCTGCATGGGCGAGCCCTGGTGCATGTGCAGTGACACTTCCGGGTACTGCTTGATGAAGCTGCTGATCACCGGCGGCAAGGCATAACGCGCCTGGGTGTGGGTGGTGGCGATGGACAGCGTGCCCTTTTTCTCGTTGGAGAACTCCTGGGCAATCTGCTTGATGCTTTCTACCTTGCGCAGGATTTCGCCGGCAGTGTTGATGATGCGCTCACCGGCCGGTGTGACACGGGTCAGGTGCTTGCCGCTACGGGCAAAGACTTCAACACCCAGTTCATCCTCGAGCAAGCGGATCTGTTTGCTGATACCTGGCTGGGAGGTATACAGGCTTTGCGCCGTCGCGGACACGTTGAGGTCATGGTGCGCCACTTCCCAGATGTAGCGCAGTTGTTGAAGCTTCATAGATTCCCCTCGGTTCAGCGATGAGTCCGCGGCAGCAGGCAGCGACGATATATAACTATATTAGTGGTTCTGGAAATAAATCTAGAACTATTTTGTTACATGCCCCCGGAAATAGCCTACGGCCATCTTCATGCTTTCCTACGCCCTAAATGCTGTGCCAACGGCACCATGTACACCGGTACCGGCGACAGCTGCAGCAGCCGCACAGCGGTGCGCCCCAACGGCACATCCACACCTGCGCCAGCACTGTGGCTGCCGAAAATCAGCAGGTCTACGCTCAGCCGCTGCGCCTGGTCGAGGATCACCTGCGCCGGGTCGCCCTGGCGTACACGCACGGCCTTGATCACTGCCAGGTCAGCCTCCTCGCCCAGCTCATCGCGAAAGTTTTCCAGCACACGCTGCTCGATGTTGGCCATCACCGTGTTCACCCCCTGGCTGTGCAGCTGGTCGAGCGTCTGTTCATCGAGGTAGCTTTGCAGGAGGGATTCGGCGAACTGGCCCATCGGCTCTACCGCATGGATCACATACAGCTCGGCGTTGAACGTGCGCGCCATGGCCAGCGCGTGCTGCATCACAAATGGGGCGTAGACACCGAGGTCGGTGGCGTACAGCATGGAGCGGATCATTCGACCTCCTCGACTGCCGCAACGGCAGAGCAAGCTTCAGCTTAGCAGTGCACCAGAGGCACGCTTTGCCGTCTGGCGCACTGCTGGCGTGGGCTGGAGGGCCCCTCAAGAGAGGCCGCCAAGGTCAAAAGCCGCTGCCTCAGCGCTGCCTGTCGCTGCTGTCGATGAAGCTCAGCGCCTGGTACAGCATTTCCATACGCGGCAAGCTGCAGCCTGCCGCACGCGCACGCGCCAGCGGCTCGGCATAGATGGCCTGCAGTTCGAGCGGGCGCTTGTGCGCATGGTCGTGGTACATGCTTGGCCAGTAGTCGGGCATGCGCTCGGTTACCTGGAACAGGTGCTCGGCATAGCCCTCGGGCAACACATGGCCGCAGGCTGCCGCGCCCTGCACCACCTCGGCCATCAAGGCCTGGATCAGATCGCGGCTGTGATTGTCTGCCATCAGCGGCGTGGTGCTGGCACCCAGCAGCACCGACAGGCCGTTGTAGGGCACGTTCCATACCAGCTTCTGCCAACGCGCCTGAGCCAGGTTGGCCATGGCCTGCGAATCGATGCCGGCAGCCTGGAACAACCCCGTGCCTTCATTGACCAGTGCGGCCCCGCCATCGCTGGCCGGGCCGCCGTGATACCCCAGGTTGACCGCACCCAAGGCCTGATGACGGATCACGCCAGGCGCCTGGCGGTTGACGCAGATGAAACACAGGCCGCCAAGCAGGTGCATGTCGCTGCGCAGCGCCGGGCGCAATTGCTCCTCCACGCCCAAGCCGTTCTGCAACAACACCACCTTGGCACCGGGCGCGGCCGCCTGCACGATCAGCGGCGCCAGCTGGTCGTTGCTGGTGGCCTTGGCACCGACCAGCAACCAGTCGCAAGGTGGCATGTCGGCGGCACTGGCATAGGCCTGCACCTTCATCTGCAGCGCGCCATGCACGGCACTGTCCACGACCAGCCCCTGCTCACGAACGGTTTGGTACTCGCTGCGCAACAGAAAGTGCACATCGAAACCGGCCCGGGCCAGCATCAACCCATAAAAGCCGCCGATGGCGCCGCTGCCAATGATGCCGATACGTGGTGTGCGCGGATGCATGCTGGTCTCCAGGTAAAAGTCAGCCCTCTTTTTACACAGGTTGCGCAGCGCTGGGCAGCCCATTCGCGGCAAATGCCTGCCATCACGGAAAAACCCCACACTGACTGGGCCCAGCCCATTGTCGCGCCACCTGTAACGCGCTAAGGTTCGGCTCCCCGCTGCGATTATTCTTGCTGCTGGGCCGCACGGGGATAGTTGGCGGCCGGCACCGTGACCTGACGAGTAACACGATGGCTGATTTACCGATCGATGACTTGAACGTTGCCTCCAACGAGACCCTGATCACCCCCGATCAGCTCAAGAAGGAAATCCCCCTCAGCGCCAAGGCCCTGCAGACCGTGACTGCCGGCCGTGAAGTGGTGCGCAATATTCTCGACGGCAAGGACCATCGCCTGTTCGTCGTGGTCGGCCCTTGCTCCATCCACGACATCAAGGCTGCCCACGAATACGCCGAGCGCCTGAAAGTGCTGGCCGAGGAAGTGTCCGACACGCTGTACCTGGTCATGCGCGTGTACTTCGAAAAGCCGCGCACCACCGTCGGCTGGAAAGGCCTGATCAACGACCCATACCTGGATGACTCGTTCAAGATCCAGGATGGCCTGCACATCGGCCGTCAGCTACTGCTGGACCTGGCCGAAATGGGCTTGCCGACCGCCACCGAAGCGCTCGACCCGATTTCCCCGCAGTACCTGCAAGACCTGATCAGCTGGTCGGCCATCGGCGCGCGCACCACCGAATCGCAAACCCACCGCGAGATGGCCTCGGGCCTGTCCTCGGCGGTCGGTTTCAAGAACGGCACCGACGGCGGCCTGACCGTTGCCATCAACGCCCTGCAGTCGGTGTCCAAGCCGCACCGCTTCCTCGGCATCAACCAGGAAGGCGGTGTATCGATCGTCACCACCAAGGGCAACCCGTACGGCCACGTGGTGCTGCGCGGCGGCAACGGCAAGCCGAACTACGATTCGGTCAGCGTCGCCCTGTGCGAACAGGACCTGGCCAAGGCCAAGATCAAGGCCAACATCATGGTCGATTGCAGCCACGCCAACTCCAACAAGGACCCGGCCCTGCAACCACTGGTGATGGAGAACGTCGCCAACCAGATCCTCGAAGGCAACCAGTCGATTATCGGCCTGATGGTCGAGAGCCACCTGAACTGGGGCTGCCAGTCGATTCCGAAAAACCTCGACGAGCTGCAGTATGGCGTGTCGATCACCGATGCCTGCATCGACTGGTCGGCCACCGAGAAAACCCTGCGCAGCATGCATGCCAAGCTGAAGGATGTGCTGCCGCAGCGCAAGCGCGGCTGATTGATGCAATAAAAAGCGGGGCCGCTTCGCGCCCCGTCGCGACACAAGGCCGCTCCTACAGGGGATCGCATAACCCTGTAGGAGCGGCCTTGTGTCGCGACGGGGCGCGAAGCGGCCCCGCTTTTTATTTACAGATTCAGACCTTGCTCGAATGCCGCTGCTGACGCTCCATGTAGCGCTCTACATACGAGCAGGACGGGATCACCGTATAGCCCATCTGCTCGGCGTACTCCAGGGCCCTTTCGGTCAGTGCGGCAGCAATCCCGCGGCCTCGCAGGGCGTTGGGCACGAAGGTGCGATAGATGTCCAGCGTCTGCTTGCCCAGATCCATGTACGTCAGATAGGCACGATGACCGTCCACGGTGGTCTCAAACTGATGACCGGCCTGGTCATGGTGGATGGTCAGCGTTTCGCTCATCACTACTCCTCGCAGGTCTTCTCGGCAGACCCATACCTTAACCGATGGTGGTTTATCCGGCACAGAATCCTCTACGCCACCTGTTGCCCCTTCGACCATTGGACGATTGCAATGGTTCGCATCCTCTGGCGCTCACAAGATAGTAGGCGCCGCAAGCGGGATTGCTCAAGGTGGCGACGGGTAAAACGGGTAAAAATGGAGAAAGCGCAGCAACAGCGACTTTTCCCTGCCTGCCAACAGCCGCCGGATGTTCTAGAGCTTAAGACGCTGAGGGACAGTTAAAGTCACCGTTAGTTCAACAAAAAAGTTCCTGTACTACAATCGCTTGCGCCCCCTGCACATTTTTTTCACATGGGCGTCGCAAATCTTGTCGGCGCCGCGTCAAGCAACATTTTTTTTGCAGTTCTTGCGCTCAGTCAGTTTACTTACTACAAGTAATGGGTACTATGTACGCCGGCCAGTTTCTCTTTTCCGAGAGATGGCTATTTAATAGAAAGTCCTTGAAGGGGAACACGATGAACAACGTTCTGAAATTCTCTGCTCTGGCTCTGGCCGCAGTTCTGGCTACCGGTTGCAGCAGCGTATCCAAAGAAACCGAAGCTCGTCTGACTGCGACTGAAGACGCAGCAGCTCGCGCTCAAGCTCGTGCTGACGAAGCCTACCGTAAGGCTGACGACGCACTGGCAGCCGCTCAGAAGGCTCAGCAGACCGCTGACGAAGCCAACGAGCGCGCTCTGCGTATGCTGGACAAAGCCAGCCGCAAGTAATAATCCTCACGGATTGTTAAGGAGCCGACCCACTTGTGGGTCGGCTTTTTTATTGCCTGCGCTCCAGGCAAACGCGGCAGGCAGAAACGAAAAGGCCTGCACTAAGGCAGGCCCGGGTGTCTCGCTAGTACCTTACTGCAGTTCGGGCGGAATGCTCGAAACCATCGGTGCGCCACCCTGGTTTTCGACCGGCACGGCAATTTCTACCGGCATGCCATCTTCTGCGGCCACCACGTCACGCACCATATCCCAGTTCATGCGCAGGTTATTGGCCAGGTCTTCGCGCTTGAGCAAGGCGTTGATAACCGCGGTGTGTTTGTCGACTACCGACGGATTACCCTGGTCGTCCAGCGGCGTGTGCGCCTCCAGGTAGACCTTGCCGCCACTGATGCCGAACTTGTAAGGCTCGTTGATGATGCGCACCGGCGTACCCACCGGCACCAGCTTGGACAGTTCCAGCACGTTGTTGTTGAGCATGCGGAAGCAACCGTGGCTGGTACGCATGCCAATACCGAACTTCTTGTTCGAACCGTGGATCAGGTAGCCTGGCACGCCCAGGGTGAACTTGAACGGCCCCAGCGGGTTGTCTGGACCGGCCGGCACTACGGCCGGCAGGATGTCACCGTCCGCCGCGTGCTCTTTGCGGATCGAAGCGGGCGGCGTCCAGGTCGGGTTAGGCGTCTTGGCGGTGATCTTGGTGTTGGCGATCGGCGAACCCCAGCCCTCACGGCCAATGCCAAGCGGGAAGGTGTACACCACACTTTGGCCTTTCGGGTAGTAATACAGGCGATACTCGGCCAGGTTGATGACTACGCCTTCACGCGGACCTGGCGGCAGAATGTAGCGGGTCGGCAGGACGATCTCGGTGCCGGCACCTGGCAACCAGGGGTCGACACCCGGGTTGGCGGCGATCATTTCCAGGTAGCCGAGGTCGTTGGCAGTGCCGATATCGGCGAACGTATCCTCGTATTTTGCCTTGATCGCATGCACCTGGCCGACGATGTCTTCACCGGGCGGTGGCAGTGGCAGCTCCAGCGCAGCAGCGGGGCCCGCTACCAGCAGGGCGGCCAGGGACAGGCTACGGGTGACGACAGGAAAGCGCGGCAACATCCGGTAAATCCTTCGAAAGGTGGGTCAAGAGGATCGATTGTACACCCGCACCGATGCAAGCGGGAGGCATTGGCGCCATGCAAGCGTTTCAGATGATGAAAGGTGCCTGGCGTTCAGCTGCCCTGCAGCTCTGGCCAGACCGGGCGCATGCCGCGCCGCTGGGCATCGAGGATGGCGCGGCACAGGTCACACAAGCGGCCGTCGCGGTAGATCGAACGCGGCACCCCCGACCAACGCGGCTGCGCCGGCAACAGGCCGCCGCACAGGGTACGGTCGACCGGCACGCCCAGCTCGAGCTGGCGAGCCACCAGGTGGACGCGGATTTCCTGGCAAGCGAACAGGTCGAGCTGCTCATCGGGCTCGATCAGTTGGTAGGCGAACAGGGACCAGGCAGGGCGCGGCATCGGGGGCACTCGAAACGGGGGGCGCAACATTAGCCGAAAGCCGGCGCCGTTTAAAGCGTCAGAGCAAGGGTTTTATCGCCGGCCAGGCATTTTCCAGCAAGCGCTGCTGGGCAGCCTGGGCCGGGTGGATGCCATCGGCCTGCATGAGCTCAGGCACGCCCCCTACCCCCTCGAGGAAAAACGGCACCAACGGCACTTGTTTGTCCGCCGCCAGCTGTTCATACACCTGGGCGAAGGCGTTGGTGTAGCGCACACCATAATTGGGCGGCAGGCGCATACCCAGCAGCACTACCTTGGCCCCGGCCTTGCGCGCGCTTTCGATCATCGAGGCAAGATTTTGTTGCAATTGCGCGGGTGGCTGCCCGCGCAGGCCATCGTTGCCACCCAGTTCCAGTACCACCAGGCTTGGTTTGTGCGCTGCAAGCAGCGCCGGCAGCCGTGCCTGGCCACCTGCACTGGTGTCGCCGCTGATCGATGCGTTGACCACTTTGTCATCAAAACCTTCGTCCCTGAGGCGGGCCTGCAACAAAGACACCCAGCCCTGGCGGGTATCCAGGCCAAAACCGGCGCTGATACTATCGCCGACAACCAGCAGTGTTCCCGCCGCCGCGCTCTGGGCCAGGCAATACAGGGCCAGACCGGCACTCAACCACCACACTCGCATCGGATTCTCCATGGGCCCCAGCATTCTCGTTGCGCAGAACCTTAGCAAAGTGGTCCCCAGCGCGGAAGGTGACCTGACTATCCTGCACGCGCTCTCCCTCGACCTGGCCCAAGGCGACAGCCTGGCCATCGTCGGCGCTTCGGGCTCGGGCAAGTCGACCCTGCTCGGCCTGCTCGCCGGCCTCGACCAGCCCAGCGCTGGCAAGGTCATCCTCGCCGGCCACGACCTGGGGCCACTGGATGAAGACCAGCGCGCCCGGGTGCGCGCCGAACATGTGGGCTTCGTATTCCAGTCGTTCCAGTTGCTCGACAGCCTCAACGCCCTGGAAAACGTCATGCTGCCTTTGGAGCTGGACGGCCGCCGCGACGCTCGCGAACACGCCCGCACCTTGCTGGAACGGGTCGGCCTGGGCAAACGCCTGAGCCACACCCCACGTCAGTTGTCAGGGGGCGAGCAGCAGCGGGTGGCCATCGCCCGCGCCTTCGCCGCGCAACCGGCAGTGCTGTTCGCCGACGAGCCCACTGGCAACCTCGATAGCCATACCGGCGAGCGCATCAGCGACCTGCTGTTCGAACTGAATAAAGAGCGCGGCACCACGCTGGTGCTGGTCACCCATGACGAACGCCTGGCCCGGCGCTGCCGGCGCCAGATCCGCCTGGACGCGGGCCGCCTGGTGGCGCCGGTGGAGGCCTGATGACCCACATGCCATTGTCCCGCCTGTGCGGCCTGGCCCTGCGCCAGTTGCTGCGCGACATTCGCGCCAGTGAAGTGCGCGTGCTGTTCTTCGCCCTGCTGGTGGCCGTGGCGGCCAGCACTGCCATCGGCTATTTCGGCGCCCGCCTCAACGGTGCCATGCAACTGCGTGCCAGCGAGTTCCTCGGCGCCGACCTGGTGCTGCAAGGCAGCGCCCCGGCCCGCGAGCAACAGATTGACGCCGGCAAGGCGCTTGGCTTGCGCCACGCTCAGGTGGTCGAGTTCACCAGCGTGGTGGGCGGCGACAAGGGTATTCAGCTGTCCAGCGTCAAGGCTGCCGATGGCGCTTACCCATTGCGCGGGCAAGTGCGCAGTGCCCCGGCACCCTATACCGAGGAAACGCCCGGCGGCGGCCCGGAGCCTGGCGAGGCGTGGGTCGAACCGCGCTTGCTGGCGGCACTGGGGCTGGCGATTGGCGACAGCATCGACGTGGGCATGAAAACCCTGCGCATGAGCCGCGTACTCACCTACGAGCCAGACCGCGCCAACAACTTCTATAGCCTTACCCCACGGGTGATGATGAACCTGGCTGACCTGCAAGCCACCGGCGTGATCCAGCCGGGCAGCAGGGTCACCTACCGCGACCTGTGGCGCGGCGATGCCGAGGCGCTGGGCAAATACCGTCAGACCGTGGAAAAAGACCTGGCCGCCAACCAGCGGTTGCGCGACACCCGCGATGGCAACCAGCAGATCGGCGGCGCCCTGGGCAAGGCCGAACGCTACCTGAACATGGCCAGCCTGGTGGCGGTGTTGCTGGCCGGGGTCGCGGTGGCCTTGTCGGCCAGCCGCTATGCCGCACGGCGCCTGGATGCCAGCGCCCTGTTGCGCTGCCTGGGCCTGTCGCGCCGCCAGGCGCTAGGCCTGTATTGCCTGCAGTTGGCCATGCTTGGCCTGGTCGCCGCCCTGGCTGGCGCCCTGCTCGGCTGGCTGGCCCAGCTGGGCCTGTTCCGCCTGCTGCATGGCCTGCTGCCAAGCGAGGTGCCCGCCGGTGGTATCGTCCCGGCCCTGGCCGGCATCGCTACCGGGCTGGTTGCCTTGGCTGGCTTCGCCCTGCCGCCGATTGCCGCCCTGGGCCAGGTGCCGCCACTGCGGGTGCTGCGCCGTGACCTGCTGCCAATACCGCCCAGCAGTTGGCTGGTGTACGGTGCGGCCTTGTTCGCCCTGGGCCTGATCATGTGGCGCCTGAGCCTAGACCTGTTACTCACCTTCGCCCTGCTGGGTGGTGGCCTGGTTGCCGCGCTGCTGCTCGGCGGTTTGCTGTTGCTCGGCTTGCGCAGCCTGCGCCAGTTGCTGGCCGGGGCGCCACTAACCTGGCGCCTGGGGCTGGGCCAGCTGTTGCGCCACCCCATGGCGGCGGCCGGCCAAGCCTTGGCCTTCGGCCTGATACTGCTGGCCATGGCCCTGGTCGCCCTGCTGCGCGCGGAGCTGCTCGACACCTGGCAGGCGCAGTTGCCCAAGGATGCACCCAACCATTTCGCCCTGAACATCCTGCCGGATGACCGTGAACCATTCGCCCAGCGCCTGCACCAGGTCAACGCTGCATCGGCACCGCTGTACCCGGTAACACCTGGCCGCCTAGTGCAAATCAATGAGCAACCGGTGCAGCAAATCGTCAGCAAGGACTCGGCAGGCGAGCGCGCCGTACAGCGCGACCTCAGCCTGACTTGGGCCGCCGAGCTGCCTGAGGGCAACACACTGGCCGCGGGCAGCTGGTGGCAAGCCTTGCCAGCCGACGATGAAATCCCAGGGGTCTCGGTGGAAGCACAACTGGCCAGTAGCCTGAAACTGCAACTGGGCGACCTGCTGACCTTCGACATTGGCGGCCAGCAGCGCCAAGCCAGGGTCAGCAGCCTGCGCAGCGTGCACTGGGACAGTTTCCAGCCTAACTTCTACATGATCTTCCAACCCGGCACGCTGCAGGGGCTGCCAACCACCTACCTGACCAGCTTCTACCTGGCACCGGGGCATGACCTGGATGTAGTGGCGCTGTCGCGGGCGTTCCCGGCAGTGACCATCTTGCAGGTGGACGCCCTGCTCGATCAGCTGCGCAGCATCCTCGCCCAGGTCACCCTGGCGGTGGAGTATGTGTTGCTGTTCGTGCTGGCGGCCGGGTTGGCGGTGCTGTTCGCCGGGTTGCAGGCCACACTGGACGAACGCATCCGCCAAGGCGCCTTGCTGCGTGCGCTGGGGGCGGCGCGGCCATTGTTGGTCAAGGCACGGCGTATCGAATTCGGCTTGCTGGGCGCGGCTAGCGGGCTACTGGCCGCAGTGGGATGTGAGCTGATTACCCTGGTGCTGTACCGCTATGCGTTCGACTTGCAGTGGAGCCCGCATCCGTGGCTGCTGGTGCTGCCGTTGGCGGGGGCGCTGCTGGTGGGTGGCGCGGGGGTGCTGGGCACGCAGCGGGCGCTGAATGCCAGCCCGTTGGCGGTGTTGCGGGAGAGTTGAGGCTTACCTGTGCCGGCCTCTTCGCGGGTAAACCCGCTCCCACAGGTACTGCATCATCCTCGAAGGTTGTGCAACTCCTGTGGGAGCGGGTTTACCCGCGAAGAGGCCCGCACAGGCAACATCAATTTACTGGCCGTAAGTGATGCTGTTCACATACCAGGTCGCTTCACCGGTAGGCGTATGCACCACCACCTCATCACCCTCCTCCTTCTTCAGCAGGGCACGGGCCATGGGTGAGTCGATCGAGATGTAGTCATTGCGCCCATAGATCTCGTCATAACCAACGATGCGAAACTTCATGGTCTCGCCTTCGTCGTTCTCGATCTCTACCCAGGCACCGAAAAACACCTTGCCCTCCTGCTGTGGCGAGTAAGCCACCACCTTCACATCTTCAAGACGCTTGCG
The DNA here is from genome assembly GCF_039673335.1 of Pseudomonas sp. TWI929. Taxonomy (NCBI): domain Bacteria; kingdom Pseudomonadati; phylum Pseudomonadota; class Gammaproteobacteria; order Pseudomonadales; family Pseudomonadaceae; genus Pseudomonas; species Pseudomonas sp. TWI929. The sequence continues at coordinate 45,246 of NZ_JBDJLK010000006.1, read as the reverse complement.
CAGGTATCGCACCCGGCGGTCGATTTCGCGCAGCAGCTTTTTGTTGTACTGGTAGTCGGCATTCTCGCTGCGGTCACCCAGCGACGCCGCCCAGGCGACCTTCTGGGTGATTTCCGGGCGATACACCCGCCACAGGTGGTCAAGCTCTTTCTTCAGCGCCTCATGGCCTTCCGTGGTGATGATGTTGGTGCTCAACAGCGCGCTCCTCAGCGGCGGGTAATCAGGCCTTGGCGCGCGATGCGGGTGAGATGGCCGATGACTTCGGCGGCCTCTTCCGGCGCCGGCGCCTGAATTACGGCCAGGTCGAAGCGGTCGTTGCCATATTGCTCGAGGTGGCCGCCGGTATCGGCGAACTGGATCAGGAACGCACGCGCCTGGCCCTTGCGCCGGGACAGGCCTTCGAGGTGACGCAAAAGAGTGGGCTGATGCTGGCCGCCGAGCAGAATGCGCGGTGTGCGGGTCGCCTGGCTGGCAGGCAAAGGGCTCAAACAGACACTGGTACGTGGGCAACTCATGGAGTTTCTCTCCGCCTCGCAAATCCCGCTGGGCAGCGGTGGGAGGCGTCACCGAACCAGCGCTTTAGCGGTATTTCGGATGACCCGGAGGTGGGGCTTTCCTGCGCCCCGCAAGTAGCTGTTTAAATCGGCGCAGGCGGTATGCTAGAGCTACAAGCGACAAGATACAAGCCTCAATCCGTATGAGGCCTGTATCTTGTCATTGGCGACGTATCAGCGAGCGATCAGGCGGTCCAGCGAGAAGCGGCCAGCCCCTTCGATCATGACTGCAACAGTGCCGGCCAGCAGCGCCAAGGCAAACTCATAACCGTTGTTCGACATGAACAGGCCATTGCCGATGTGCACCGAGAAGATCGCCACCACCAAGGTGACGGTCAGCGCCAGGGCCGCCGGGCGGGCCAGCAGGCCGATCACCAGGGCCAGGCCACCGAAGAACTCGGCACTACCGGACAGCAGGGCCATCAGGTAACCCGGGGCCAGGCCGATGCTTTCCATCCACTGGCCGGTGCCTTCCAGGCCATAGCCGCCGAACAGGCCGAACAGTTTTTGCGCGCCGTGCGCCATGAAGATGATGCCAACCAGGATGCGGATTACGCTGAGGCCAGTGCCGGCGCGGGTGGAGAACAGGGCGTTGAGAGTAGTGTTGTTCATGTTGAAGCGTCCTTGAAGCGAAGAAGTTGTGTTGGGATGGGCGCCATGATAATCAATTCAATAGATATGAAAATCGCAAAAAACCCAACATAACAATCGATAAAATCGATTTGTCAGCGTTTGGCTACTCGCTCCAGCACGGCACGCTCGCGGTTGAACGCCAAATAGTACTTGTTGACGCTGTTGACGAAGTTGACCGGCCCCATGCCCACCTGCTCCATGGCAATACGCTCGGTCTGGAAGAACCACTGATTGCCGTTAAGCCCGCGCCGCCGGGCTTCCGCGCGCATGGCCTGGACCCGCTCGGGGCCGAGGTTGTAGGCAGCCAACACGAAGGCCATGCGCTCACGCTCGTTGATCTTGGCACTGGCAAAGAACTTGCGCCGGATCAGCGCCAGATAGCGGGCGCTGGCCTGAACATTGCCATCCACCGTGGCGGTGTTGCTCACCCCCACGCGCTGGGCCGCCGAAGGGGTGATCTGCATCAGGCCATGGGCACCACCACTGCCGCGCGCAGCCGGGTTGAGGGTGGATTCCTTGAAGGCCAACGCAGCCAAGTTGAGCCAATCGATCTGCTGCGCCTCACCGTGCTTCTGCAGCACCGCCCGCAGTGAGGCAAGCCGCTGGCGGTCCTTGCTGGCCAGCGGGTTGTGCACTCGGTACTGGCGGCGGTAAATGCGCTCGAACGCGGCATCCTGGTTGTCCGGCGCGCGGTAGCCCTGCAAAAAGCGATCAACCGCGGCCAGCAACTGCGGCGCATCGCGCCCCACATACCAGCGCATGGCTTGTGGCGCCCCCAGGTGTACGCGGCTATCCAGGCGCAGGCGCGGCATCACTCGGGCCCAGCGCCGGGCAATCGGCTGCTCGACCACGGTCAGGTGATAGATGCCGGCCTGGACCATTTCCAGCACATCCTCCACCGCCAGCGTCGAGTCGACCCATTCCACCTTGATCGGCGCCCGCTTGCGCAGTGCCAGTTGCTGGTTGACCTGCTGGATCAACGGGCCGGCGGCACTGGCACTGGTCAAGGCTACGGTGCGCCCGGACAGTTGTTCCACATGGCTGAAACTGCGCTCGCCTTTGCGCCCCACCAGCAACAGCGGTACCTGATCGAGGATCGGCGCACTGCTGCTGACCGCCCGCACCAGGCTCGGGTCGAGCAATTCACCCGGCGCGGCCAGGTCACCCTCACCGCGGGCCAAGGCGCCCAGCAACTGCTCCTTGGCCCGCGGGACCAGCTTGAGCTGGATCTGCTGGCCATCGGCGGCGCGGGCGTTGAGGTAATGCTCCAGGGCGCGCAGGCGATAGTATTCGATGCCGACCGGCTCGCCCTTGATTTCACCGGAGCTGTTGCGGCTTTGGTTGACCAGCACCCGCAGCACCTTGCTGGTGCGAATCTGTTGCAGGTCACGCACCTTGGCGGGGGGGATATTCTGCTGCGGCCCCGGCAGGCGCGCGTGGGCGGGGCCCGCCAAGGCCAGCCCAAGCGACAGCAGGAAGATAAGCCAGCATCGCAGCATGCGAAAACGTGTCCATGGTCGGTGGGCGGCATCCATGGGATTGCACCGCCAAGTGAGAAATGACGGTAAAAGACCACGGCAACAGCATGAAGTTCTTGGTTTTTTCAGAAAAACGCGGTTTTTGCTATGCTGGCCGCCCCGCGGCACGAGTTAGCACCATGCAACTGATCGATATCGGCGTCAACCTGACCAACAGCAGTTTCCACGACCAGCAGGCGGCAATCGTCGAGCGCGCCCTTGAGGCGGGGGTCACGCAAATGGTGCTGACCGGCACCAGCCTGGCAGTCAGCGAACAGGCGCTGGAGCTGTGCCAGCAGCTGGATGCGAGCGGTGCGCACCTGTTTGCCACGGCAGGCGTACACCCCCACGATGCCAAAGCTTGGGATGCCGGCAGCGAGCGCCAGTTGCGCCAGCTGCTGAATGAGCCGCGTGTGCGCGCCGTGGGCGAATGCGGCCTGGACTTCAACCGCGACTTCTCCCCTCGCCCGCTGCAGGAAAAAGCCCTGGAAGCCCAACTGGCAATCGCCGCAGAGCTACGCCTGCCAGTGTTCCTGCATGAGCGCGATGCCAGCGAACGCTTGCTGGCGATCCTCAAGGATTACCGCGACCACCTGACCGGTGCCGTGGTGCACTGCTTTACCGGCGAGCGCGACGCACTGTTCGCTTACCTGGACATGGACCTGCACATCGGCATTACCGGCTGGATTTGCGACGAACGCCGCGGAACGCACCTGCATCCGCTGGTGGGCAACATTGCCGAAGGGCGGCTGATGCTGGAGAGCGATGCGCCCTACCTGCTGCCCCGCAGCCTGCGGCCCAAGCCGAAGAACGGGCGCAACGAGCCAGCGTTCCTGCCAGAGGTATTGCGCGAAGTGGCCTTGCACCGGGGTGAGCCGCTGGAGCACACCGCAGCACATACCACGGCGACGGCGCGGGCGTTTTTCCAACTGCCCTGAACCAGACGCGATCCGTTGCAGGAGCGCGCCAGGCCCTTTCTTGATACACATCAAGAAAGGGCCTGGCTTGGGCAGGCACAATGATGGCACCTTGCCAATATTGTTCCCGCTCAACTCAGAGAAGACCTGCCCATGGGTGCCTGGCTTAGCAATGTTTCCCTGAAGTACAAGTTCTGGGCCGTCAACGCGGTGGCCTTTGTCACGACCTTGCTGCTGGTGCTCTATGCCGTGCACCTGGAGCAGCGCGCCCGCGCCGAAGCGGCGCAGGCCCAGGCGGCGGCACAAGCCCAGCTGCTGGCCGCCTGGCCAGCCGGGCAGCCGCTGCCCCGCCCGGCCAACGTCATCAGTTGGTCAGCCGGGCAAACGCCTACCTTTGCGGGTGAACCCCTCGAGGCCCTGCGCAATGCCCAGGGCTGGGTCGAACTACCCGCAGCCCAGGTCCTCGGCAACAACCCGCTGCATGGCGCGCAGGTACTGCGCAACGGCGACCAGCAAGTGGCTGTGCTGGCCCAGTCGCCAAGCCTGCGCCAGGTGTTCTTCGACCGTTTCGGCAATTACGCTGTTTGCGTGCTGATCCTGATGCTGGCCATGCTCGGGGCGTCGCAGTTGCTGATCCGCTTCCTGCTCAGCCAGCTCAACACCCTCAAGGACGTGATGCTGCACGTGGAAAAAACTGGCGACCTGGCGGCGCGCGTGCCACTGGCCTGTGGCGACGAAGTCGGCCAGATGGCCGGGGCCTTCAACGCCATGCAGGCAACCTACCACCGCGTGGTCAGTACCGTTGCCCACACCGCCGCAAAGCTGGACTCGGGTGCCGCGCGCCTGGCCGCCAGCATGAGCGACGTGCGCCACGGCATGCTTGGCCAGCAGAGCGAGACCGACCAGGCGGCCACCGCCATCAACGAAATGTCGGCGACGGTGTACCACATTGCCCAGCATGCTGGCGCCACCCGTGACCTGTCACAAACCGCCGACAGCCTGGCCGGCAGTGGCAAAGAAGTGGTCAGCCGGGTGCAGGACTCGATTTCCGGGCTGTCCAGCGGCGTGCAGCAAACTGCCGAGATGATTCGTCAGCTGGCCGAAGACAGCCAGAAAATAAACGGTGTGGTCAGTGTGATCCACAGCATCGCCGAACAGACCAACCTGTTGGCGCTCAACGCCGCCATCGAAGCCGCGCGCGCCGGCGACCTGGGCCGTGGCTTTGCCGTAGTGGCCGATGAGGTGCGCAACCTGGCCAAGCGCGTACAGACCTCCACCGACGAGATCACCACCATGGTCTCGGCCCTGCAGTCGGGCACCCGCGATGCGGTGGAGTTCATGCAGGAAAGCTCATACAAGGCCGACGATTGTGTCCGGCAGGCCCAAGAGGCCGGTGAAGCGCTGGCCGAGATTACCGGCGCCGTAGCGCAGATGCGTGAAAGCAACACCCAGATTGCCGTGGCAGCCGAGCAGCAAAGCCAGGTGGCCGAGGAAATGAACCGCGCCGTGGTGAGCATCCGCGATGTCACCGAACAGACCGTGCAGCAGACGGTGGGCTCGGCGACCACCAGCAGCGAACTGGCGACCCTGGCTGGCGAGCTGAACAAGGCCATTGGCCAGCTCAAGCTATAGTCGCCATAGCCAGCCTCGATTGGCCCCCGCCCGGGGCCCGCACTAAGCTTTGGGCATTACCGTGAGGAAATGCCCATGAGCAAACGCCTGCCCAACCTGCCCGCCTGGCAATGGCGCGGCTACCACCATAATCACCGCCACCCGACCAACCTGGTGCTGCACCTGATTGCCGTGCCGCTGTTCATTCTGGGTGCGCTGCTGGTGCTGTCTGGCCTGTTCGGCCTGGACCTGGGCCAGATAGCCGTTGGCATCATTGCCTTGATTGCCGGCCTGGGCCTGCAGCGCCAAGGCCACCGCCTGGAAGCTGAACAGCCCGAGCCGTTCGCCAACCGCCAGGATGCCGTGCAGCGCCTGCTGACCGAACAGTTCATCACCTTTCCGCGCTTTGTGTTGAGCGGGGCCTGGTGGAAGGCCTGGCGTGAACGGCATAAGCATCGGCATTGATGCCATGGGGCTGCTTTGCAGCCCAATCGCGACGCAAGGCCGCTCCCACAGGAGTCGCGCATGTCTTGGAGCTTGCGCGCCCCCCTGTGGGAGCGGCCTTGCGTCGCGAAAGGAGCGCGTAGCGCTCCAAGGGGTCGATCAGGCAAACACGGTCACAGTCTGTCGGCTCAAGGCCAGCAGCTCGCCCTGCGCCGTCCACAGTGCTGCAGCAGCGTGCCCATAACCATCCCGCGCATGCTCCGTTTCCACGCAATACCGGCACCAGTCCAGCGTCGACAGCTGCGCCGTGGGCTGGATGAATTCGATGGTCCAGGTCAAGGTACTGCCGGCAGCGGGTTGCTTGAGAAACGGCATCAAGCTTGGCGGCCAGGCGTCGACCAAGGCCAACAAGTGCGCCTCGTTGACCTGCTCCTCGGCCACATCTCGCAACCGCACCCAACCGCCCATCTTGCGCGATTGATTGCCACTGAACGGCAGCCCACCCACCGCCCAGCGCAAGGCCACGTGCCGCATGAACTCCGGCGTGACACCTTTGATGTAGGGTAACTCCGGGGCCGCGTCTTCGAGCGCTTTCATTTCCATGGCCGGCAACGCCGGCACCTCGACCACCGAAGGCCGACCGGCGCCGAAATTGCCCTGTACCAGGGTCACCACCTGGCCATCCTGAATGGCGCGCCCCAGCAACGTGCTGACTGCCTTGCCTTCCCGTAGTACCTCCACCTCGAAGCGCACTGGCACATCTGCCGCTGCCGGCGCCACGAAGCTGATGGCCAGCGAGCGCACAGGGCGGCTGTCGCTGAGCTTCAGGCGCATGGCCTCATACACCATGGCCGCCATCAGTCCGCCAAAGGCGGCACGGCCCTGGGCCCAGCTGGGGGGTATGCTGACAGCCTCGGGGTTGGCCCGCACGGCGTCGAGCAGTTGGTTGAAATTCATTGGCCGGCTCCTGCCTACAGCGAAAAAGGTCTGCCCATCCTAGCCAGCAAACCGCAGGCAATCAGCCCGCATATCGGTCATTTTTCGGGCTTGCGCCGCGCCAGCGCCTGCTGCAGGGCATCCAGCGTCACATCCGACTGTTGCTCAGCCTCGTGCAGTTCCTGCTCCCAAGCGACTTTGCACGGTGCCAGGTCGCCCTGCTCACGTGCCTGCAACAACCACTGCAGGCGGTCGTGCCAATCGCCCAGGTCGCCCTGTGCCTTTTTCAGCAAGCGCTGCAGTTTCTTGCCCGCGTGCTCAAGCTGCGGGTAAGCCTCGTCGCCATAGCGCGCACGCTTGATCAGCAAACGCAGGCGATGGCGATCATGGGCGGGGTCCTGCAGGGCTTCATGCAATGTGCGCCACTGCTTGACCAGGCGCTTGTCGATGCGCTTGTCCAGCGACTTGACCAGGCCCTCGCGCCCAGCCGCACGCAGGAACAGCGGAAACGCATCGACAATCGCCAGCACGCGGGCCAACTGTGGGCTGGCAGCAACGCTGGCGAAGGTTTTGCCACGCCCTTCCAGGCGCCGCTGCCCCGCCGCGTCATACCCGCGCCCGATCAGTTCGGCTGCCAGCACCTCGCGGTCCCGCAGCGGCGTGGTCAAGGTACCCAGCGCGCTGGCGGCATCCTCCAGCTGCTCTACCCCTGGCAGCCCACGCAGTGGCCGCAGCAGGCTGCGCAGGCGCCGCACGCTGATGCGCAGGTCGTGCAAGGCCTCGCTGTCGGTATCGGCAGCCAGGCGTTCGCGGCAAGCCAGCAGGCGCACCTGCAAGGCCACTATCTGGGCAACCACATGATCGAGCATGGCGGACATACAACGCTCCTTGGTCAGCGCCCGGCGCGAGACTCACGAATGTAGAAGCGCGCCTTTTCGGCTTTGTTGGTACAGCTTTCATAACCTTCGAACTGCTGCTGGGTCTTGGCCCCGGTCAGCAGCGACAAGGCCTTGGAGTAACTCACCGCACCGGCAAAGCCTTCGGCCTTGGCCAGGTCCAGCTCCTTCCAGGCGGCATCCAGCTGGGTTGCGCAGCTGTCACGGTAGGCCGTCTTGCCGGCACAGCCCGCAAGGGCCAAGGCAATCAGTGGAAGGCAGATCCAGGCTTTCATCAGTAGTTCCTCAATGGATAAAAACGGTGGCTGTTCGACGCCCCGGCAGCTGAAAAGTGCCCTGCCCGGCCAGCTTTACCTAGCCAGCTTAATTACAGTAGCTCAGCGCGATCTACATTGAAGCACAGGCAGCGATGGGTGCATTGTAGGACCATGGTTGCAATGGCCGGGGAATGTTCATGAGTAAACGCGTGGCACTGGTACTGGGATCGGGCGGAGCCCGGGGGTATGCACACATCGGCGTGATCGAGGAAATCGAGCGCCGCGGCTACGACATCGCCTGCATCGCCGGCTGTTCCATGGGTGCGGTAATTGGCGGCATCTACGCCGCCGGCAAGCTGGAAGACTACCGCAACTGGATCGAAAGCCTCGACTACCTGGATGTGCTGCGCCTGGTCGACGTCAGCTTTCGCCTCGGCGCGATTCGCGGCGACAAGGTGTTTGGCCAGATCCGCAAGATCGTCGGCGAAATCAACATCGAGCAATTGCGCATCCCCTACACGGCGGTTGCGGCCGACCTCACCAACCAACAGGAAATCTGGTTTCAGGAGGGCTGCCTGCACCAGGCCATGCGCGCCTCGGCGGCCATCCCCAGCCTGTTCACGCCGGTGATGCAAGGCAACCGTATGCTGGTTGACGGTGGCATCCTCAACCCGCTGCCGATCGTGCCGGTGGTGTCCAGCCACTGTGACATGATCATTGCGGTCAACCTCAACGCCACCAACCAGAAGCAGTACCAGTTGCCGGTGATCGAGCGCCCGGCGGCATTCAAGATGCGTTTTGACTCCTTGCTGAGCTCGCTGGGTTCGCGCTTGCCGTTCCGCCGCAAGCCTGCAGAAGAACTGATCCGCATTGAACAGGAAATCGTCGCCGAAGGGCTGGCACCACCGAACCCGTGGCTGGCCGATGCCGCCGACCCGGAGGCCCAGCAACCAGCAGCGGCACCGGAGCGCGAGGGCGCGCCGAAATCGGCAACCGGCTCTTTCATCATCGACAACGTGGGGCCCGCTTCGCTGCTGGACTTGATCAACCAGAGCTTCGAGGTCATGCAGACCTCGTTGGCACAGTACAAGATCGCCGGCTATCCACCGGATGTGCTGATCAACGTGCCCAAGCGGGTGTGCCGGTTTTTCGAGTTTTACAAGGCGCCAGAGCTGATCGCCCTGGGGCGGGAAATTGCGCGGGATACGCTGGACAACTATGAAGGGGTGAAGCGCTAGTACTGGAACACGCGGTCATTGTGGGAGCGGCCTTGTGTCGCGATAGGGCTGCGCAGCAGCCCCAGATTTGCAGCTTAGCCGCGAAAATTGCCGGGGCCGCTTTGCGGCCCTTTCGCGACACAAGGCCGCTCCCACAATGACCGCGTTGCCCAGTGAGTGAGCGGAAACGAAACAGGCCGCACGAGGCGGCCTGTTTCTTCATACGAAGATCACCTTAGTAGCGGGTGATGTCCGCATTGGCTTCCAGCTGCTTGCGGTAGGCCGCGAAGTCCTGCTGGCCAGCACGCGACGCGAGGTAGCGGCGGATCTGCTGCTTTTCTTCGTCGGTGGCGGCAGCGCCTTCGTTGACGCCTTTGAGCTGCAGCACCACCAGGCTACCGTCACGCAGCACTACGCTGCCATACACCGGCTTGTCCTTGGCTTGCGGCTTGCCCAGGCGGAACAGCGCCTGCAGCTCGGCCGGGTCAATACCGTCCTCACCGCGGGTAACCGCTTCGTAGGCCTTCCAGCCCTGCCCTTCGTGCACGCTGTCCGCTGCGATGGAACCGTCACGCAGGCCGGCAATCAGCTTGTCCGCCTTGGTCTTGAGCTCGGCAGTCGCCTTCTCTTTGGCCAGGTGCTCGCTGATGTTCTTGGCCACAGCCTCCAGCGGCAGTTGCTCCGGCTTGCGGTGCTCCTTGACGCGCAGTACCACGGTGGTTTCCGGGTCGAGCTCGATGGCGGTGCTGTTGGCACCCTCATCCAGCACTTCTTCGGAGAACGCAGCCTGTACCACGGAACGGTTGGCAGTGATGCCTTCACCGCCCTCGCGGCCAAACGCTGCCGAGGTGTGCACCTTCAGGTTCAGGTCCTGGGCCGGCTGGGCCAGGTCGGAAGCCTCGTAGGCAGCATCTTGCAGCTGTTTGCTGGCGTCGACGTAACGCTGCTCTACCAGCGGGGTCTTCAGGTCGCGGGTCAGCTTGTCCTTCAGGCTGGCAAAGCTCGGCACTTCTGGTGCCTGCACGCCCAGCAGCTTGATCAGGTGATAACCGAACTCGGTGCGCACCGGCGCAGAGACCTGGCCATCCTGCAGCTTGTACAGCGCATCTTCGAACGCCGGGTCGTACACGCCCGGGCCAGCGAAGCCAAGGTCACCACCGCTATTGGCAGAACCTGGGTCCTGGGAGAACTCCTTGGCCAGTGCGGCGAAGTCTTCACCCTTGGCCAGGCGCTGCTCGATCTCTTCGGCCCGGGCCTTGGCCTGGGCGTCGGTGACCTTGTCGTTGACCTCGATAAGGATGTGCGCAGCATGGCGCTGCTCGGCGAGGTTGGCAGTTTCCTTCTCGTACTGCGCCTTGAGCTCTTCGTCGGTCACCTTGACCTGGTCGAAGAACGCCGACTTCTTCAGCTCGACGTAGTCGATCACCACCTGGTCAGGCGACATGAACTCCTTGGCGTGCTGGTCGTAGTGAGCCTTGATCTCTTCATCGCTGACCTTGACCGCAGCCGGGTCGGCCTTGAAGGTCAGGGAGGCGAAATCACGGGTCTGTTTTTCCAGCCGGGCAAAGGCCTCGACCTGCGGATCGGTGACGAAGCTGCTGCCGGCCAGGCCGGTGCGCAGTTGGCCGATGAGCATTTCTTCGCCGAGCATGTCGCGGAACTGCATGCGCCCGTAACCCATCTGACGGATCACCTGGTCGAAGCGGTCGGCATTGAACTTGCCGTCCACCTGGAACTCCGGCGTCTGCAGGATCACCTGATCCAGTGCGGCTTCGGAGAAGGCGAACTTGGCATCTTCAGCGCCTTGCAGCAACAGCTTGCGGCTGATCAAGCCCTTGAGCGCCTCTTCACGCAGCAATTTGTCATCCAGCAGCGCTGGGTCGAAATCCTTGCCCAACTGTTGCATCAGCTGACGGCGCTGCATGTCGGCCGCCTGGCTCAGCTCGTTCTGGCTGATGGTCTGGCCGTTAACCTTGGCAGCGTCCTGGCTATGGGTGGCGGCCTGGAAAATGGCTTCGAAGCCGGTCAACGCCATCAATACGACGATAAGGCCGATGATGGTCTTGGCAATCCAACCTTGTGAATTGTCCCTGATATTTTGCAGCATGCGTCCCCCAGAAACGGCTGTACCACTGCGTCGACAACCGCGGAGCGTGGGTAGAATCCTGATAAAAGAAAGGCGCATCCGAGGATGCGCCTTTTCTTAGCAAACGTGTCAGGCGGGAACGTTTGCGCCCCGCCATCACCGTGCTCGGACCTGGCCAGGCCTGGTCCGGCTGAAAGAGACGACTTAGTTGACGGCGTCTTTCAGGCCTTTGCCAGCCTTGAAGCCTGGAACCTTGGCGGCAGCGATCTTGATCGCGTTACCGGTTTGCGGGTTACGGCCGGTGCGCTCTGCGCGCTCTTTGACCGAGAAGGTACCGAAGCCAACCAGAACGACGTCGTCGCCTGCTTTCAGGGCACCGGTCACGGAGTCAATTACTGCGTCCAGCGCGCGGCCGGCTACAGCTTTCGGGATGTCAGCAGATGCGGCGATAGCGTCAATCAGTTCCGACTTGTTCACTCTAAGTCCCCTTATTTCTCTATTGAGTTTGTTTCTAAGTATGTAATGAAAAGCTTATGAAACGTGCGCTGGGTGGCCTGATGACAATAGCGTGCCGCTTTATAGCAAGGCCCCGAAAAAACTGTCAAGGAAAGCCCCCCAGCCAAAAACTACTTAATGCGTGCTAATTCTTTCCTTAGCATCGCCGTCGCGCTTTTCATCCTTCGCGACAATCTCCGGAGCCACATCTGGCAAGGGCTCCGGGGCGTATTGCAGCGCAATTTGCAGGACTTCGTCAATCCATTTGACCGGTTTGATCTGCAGATCCTGTTTGATATTTTCCGGAATCTCCTTCAGATCGCGGACATTCTCCTCGGGAATGATCACCGTCTTGATCCCGCCACGGTGTGCCGCCAGCAATTTTTCCTTCAGCCCGCCAATAGCCAGCACCTGGCCACGCAGGGTGATTTCGCCAGTCATGGCCACGTCGGCACGTACCGGAATCTGCGTCAATGCCGACACCAGCGCGGTGCACATGCCGATGCCGGCACTTGGGCCGTCCTTCGGCGTGGCGCCTTCAGGCATGTGGATATGCACGTCATGCTTCTCGTGGAAGTCGGCAGCAATACCCAGGCTGCGGGCGCGGCTGCGTACCACGGTTTGCGCGGCGGTGATCGACTCGACCATGACATCGCCCAGCGAGCCGGTCTTGATCAGCTGGCCCTTGCCGGGGATAACCACGGCTTCGATGGTCAGCAGCTCACCACCCACCTGGGTCCAGGCCAGGCCGGTAACCTGGCCGATCTGGTCCTGCTGCTCGGCCAGACCGTAGCGGAACTTGCGCACGCCCAGCAAATGCTCCAGCTGCTCGCTGGCGACCTTGACCTTGACCTGCTTCTGCCCGGTATGTTCCTTGACCACCTTGCGGCAGACCTTGGCGATTTGCCGCTCCAGGCCACGCACACCGGCTTCGCGGGTGTAATAGCGGATGATGTCGCGAATCGCCGATACATCGACCTCCAGCTCTTCCTTCTTCAGGCCGTTGGCCTTGACCTGCTTGGGCACCAGGTACTTGACCGCGATGTTGATCTTCTCGTCCTCGGTGTAGCCCGGCAGGCGGATGACTTCCATCCGGTCGAGCAGCGCCGGCGGTATGTTCATCGAGTTCGAGGTGCACAGGAACATCACGTCCGAGAGGTCGTAGTCAACCTCCAGGTAATGGTCGTTGAAGTTGTGGTTCTGCTCCGGGTCGAGCACCTCCAGCAGCGCCGAGGCCGGGTCGCCACGCATGTCGCTGCCCATCTTGTCGATTTCGTCAAGCAGGAACAGCGGGTTGCGCACACCCACCTTGGTCATCTTCTGGATCAGGCGACCCGGCATGGAGCCGATGTAGGTACGGCGATGGCCACGGATTTCGGCCTCGTCACGCACGCCACCCAGGGCCATGCGCACGAACTTGCGGTTGGTGGCGGCGGCGATCGACTCGGCCAGCGAGGTCTTGCCGACACCTGGCGGGCCGACCAGGCACAGCACCGGGCCACGGATTTTCTTGACGCGCTTCTGCACGGCAAGGTACTCGAGGATGCGTTCCTTGACCTCTTCCAGGCCATAGTGGTCGGCATCGAGGATCTCCTCGGCCTTGGCCAGGTCCAGACGCACCTTGCTCTGGGCCTTCCACGGCACCTGCACCAGCCAGTCGAGGTACGAACGCACCACGGTGGCTTCGGCCGACATCGGCGACATCTGCTTGAGCTTGTTCAGCTCGGCCTGGGCCTTGGCCAGGGCGTCCTTGGGCAGGCCAGCGGCTTCGATGCGCTTTTTCAGCTCTTCGACTTCGTTGTGGCCTTCATCGCCATCGCCGAGCTCTTTCTGAATGGCCTTCATCTGCTCATTCAGGTAGTACTCGCGCTGGCTGCGCTCCATTTGTTTCTTGACCCGGCCGCGAATGCGCTTTTCAACCTGCAGCAGGTCGATTTCGGCATCCAGCAGCGCCAGCACGTGCTCGACACGGGTTGGCAGGTCGACGATTTCGAGAATTTCCTGCTTCTGCTCGATCTTCAGGGCCATGTGAGCAGCCATGGTGTCAACCAGGCGCCCCGGCTCTTCAATGCTGTTCAGCGAAGACAGTACTTCGGCGGGGACTTTTTTGCCCAGCTGCACGTACTGCTCGAACTGCGACAACAGCGTACGCACGAACACTTCCGACTCGCGCTCGGCGGCGTCGACTTCATCGATCAGGGAGACTTCGGCACGGATGTGCCCTTCTACTTCGGCAAACCGCTCGACGGCGCCGCGCTGCTCGCCCTCGACCAGCACCTTGACGGTGCCATCAGGCAGCTTCAGCAGTTGCAGCACGGTGGCAACGGTACCGACGCGGTACAGGGCGTCCTCGCCCGGGTCGTCATCGGCTGGGTTCTTCTGGGCCAGCAGGAGGATCTGCTTTTCGCCCGTCATCGCCGCCTCAAGGGCTTCGATGGACTTTTCGCGCCCCACGAACAGCGGGATGACCATGTGCGGGTAAACAACGACATCGCGCAATGGCAAAAGAGGCAAGTCGAGGGTGGTCTTCATGATTTCGCCTCTACAGCGGCCTTATGGCCGGAAACCGGTGGAAATGATGCTTGGACCTAATGTGGGGGCACGCTTGGGAAATTACAAGCGCTAGCGCAGGAAAAGCAGAAAGGGGCCCGTAGGCCCCCTTCTTGCTTGCAACCGTCACCGGCCATTACCTGAATCAGGCGTCTGGCGCGGCCTTGGCGTGCGGCTCGCTGTTCTCGTAGATCATCAGCGGCTGCGAGGTGCCTTCGATGACGCTCTCGTCAATCACCACCTTGCTGACATCCTTCTGCGAAGGGATCTCGTACATGGTGTCCAGCAGCACGCCTTCGAGGATCGAACGCAGGCCACGGGCGCCGGTTTTGCGCTCCAGGGCCTTGCGTGCTACGGCCTTGAGCGCATCACTGCGGAACTCGAGGTCGACGCTTTCCATCTCGAACAGCTTGGCATACTGCTTGGTCAGGGCGTTTTTCGGCTCGGTGAGGATCTGCATCAGCGCAGCCTCGTCCAGCTCGTCGAGGGTCGCCAGTACCGGCAGACGGCCGACGAACTCCGGGATCAGGCCAAACTTGACCAGATCGTCCGGCTCGACCTCACGCAGGGACTCACCGACCTTCTTGCCCTCTTCCTTGCTGCGTACTTCGGCGCCAAAACCGATACCACCTTTGGTGGAGCGGTTCTGGATAACCTTTTCCAGGCCCGAGAACGCGCCACCGCAGATGAACAGGATGTTGCGGGTATCAACCTGCAGGAACTCCTGTTGCGGGTGTTTACGGCCGCCTTGCGGCGGAACCGAGGCCACGGTGCCTTCGATCAGTTTCAGCAGTGCCTGCTGCACGCCCTCGCCCGAGACGTCACGGGTGATGGACGGGTTGTCCGACTTGCGCGAGATCTTGTCGATTTCGTCGATGTAGACAATGCCCATCTGGGCCTTTTCCACGTCGTAGTCGCACTTCTGCAACAGCTTCTGAATGATGTTCTCGACGTCCTCACCCACATAACCGGCTTCGGTCAGGGTGGTGGCGTCAGCAATGGTGAACGGTACGTTCAACAGGCGTGCCAGGGTTTCGGCGAGCAGGGTCTTACCCGAGCCAGTCGGCCCGATGAGCAGGATGTTGCTCTTGCCCAGTTCGACTTCGTCACCCTTCTTGTCACGCTGGTTCAGGCGCTTGTAGTGGTTGTACACCGCTACGGCCAGCACCTTCTTCGCGCGCTCCTGACCAATGACGTACTGGTCCAGGATGCCGCTGATTTCTTTCGGCGAAGGCAATTTGTGCGCGCTGCTCTCGGCCTGGGCTTCCTGCACCTCCTCACGGATGATGTCATTGCACAGGTCGACGCACTCGTCGCAGATAAAAACCGAGGGCCCGGCAATCAATTTGCGCACTTCGTGCTGGCTTTTGCCGCAGAAGGAGCAATAGAGCAATTTGCCGCTGTCCTCGCCGTTACGGGTGTCAGTCATTCGATCGATCCAATCCGGTAGGCTTGCAACACAAGATGAAGGCAATTGCGGGCTTTTTCAAGTCCGCAGGTAGGCGCATTCCGCGCCTACCTGCTCTGGCACCCCGGTTCAGGAGGCCAGTTGCCGCTTGTCGTAGACCGAGTCGATCAGGCCGTACTCGGCCGCGCGCGAGGCGCTCATGAAGTTGTCACGCTCGGTGTCGCGCTTGATGGTCTCAAGCTCCTGGCCAGTGTGGTAGGCCAGCAGCTCGTTCAGACGAGCCTTGATATTGAGGATTTCCTGGGCGTGGATCTCGATATCGGTAGCCTGACCCTGGAAGCCGCCCAGCGGCTGGTGGATCATCACGCGCGAGTTGGGCAGGCAGTGACGCTTGCCCTTGGCACCTGCTGCCAGCAGGAAGGCGCCCATGCTGCAGGCCTGGCCAATGCAGATGGTCGACACGTCCGGCTTGATGAACTGCATGGTGTCGTAGATCGACATGCCGGCGGTGACGGAGCCGCCCGGCGAGTTGATGTACAGATGGATATCCTTGTCCGGGTTTTCCGCCTCAAGGAACAGCAGTTGCGCAACGACGAGGTTGGCCATGTAGTCCTCTACCGGGCCAACCAGGAAGATCACTCGCTCCTTCAACAGGCGCGAATAAATGTCGTAAGCGCGTTCGCCACGGGCGGACTGCTCGATAACCATCGGGACCAGGCCGCCTGCGGCCTGGATGTCAGAGCTCTGCTGAATATAAGAATTGCGGGACATGTCCTGCGCTCACTCCCAAATAGTCATGGCTTGAATACGCACAAGCCAGCTCGAAGGCTGGCTTGTGGGGGTTTCCTACGAGAGAAGCCTGTTACTCAGCGTCGGCAGGAGCCTGAGCTGGTTTAACGGCATCTTCGTACGAGACCGACTTGTCGGTCACAGTCGCTTTCTGCAGAACAGTATCTACAACTTGCTCTTCCAGCACAACCGAACGCACTTCGTTCAATTGCTGGTCGTTTTTGTAGTACCAGGCGATGACCTGCTCAGGCTCTTGGTAAGCCGAAGCCATTTCTTCGATCATCTCGCGAACCTTGGCGTCGTCTGGCTTCAGCTCGAACTGCTTGACCACTTCGGCAACGATCAGGCCCAGCACTACGCGGCGCTTGGCTTGCTCTTCGAACAGCTCGGCTGGCAGTTGCTCAGGCTTGATGTTGCCACCGAACTGCTGAACAGCCTGCACGCGCAGACGGTTGACTTCGTTTTCCAGCAGGGCTTTCGGCACTTCGATCGGGTTGGCGGCCAGCAGACCGTCCATGACCTGGTTCTTCACCTTGGTCTTGATCGCCTGGCGCAGTTCACGCTCCATGTTCTTGCGAACTTCGGCGCGGAAGCCTTCCAGGGTCGATTCCTTGATACCGAACTGGGCGAAGAACTCTTCGTTCAGTTCTGGCAGGGCTGGAGCCGAAACGCTGTTGACGGTGATGGTGAACTCGGCAGCTTTGCCAGCCAGGTCCAGGTTCTGGTAGTCCTCTGGGAAGGTCACGTTGACAACGCGCTCTTCGCCAGCCTTGGCGCCTACCAGGCCGTCTTCGAAGCCTGGGATCATGCGGCCGGAGCCCAGTACCAGCTGGGTACCCTTGGCCGAACCACCGGCGAACACTTCACCGTCGACCTTGCCGACGAAGTCGATGTTGACCTGGTCGTCGTTCTGCGCAGCGCGCTCGACGGCCTCGAAGCGGGTGTTTTGCTTGCGCAGCACTTCCAGCATGTTGTCCAGGTCGGCGTCAGCCACTTCGGCGCTCAGGCGCTCGACGTTGATCGACTCCAGGCCAGCAACGGTGAACTCTGGGAATACTTCGAAGATGGCGACGAATTCCAGGTCCTTGCCCTTTTCAAAGGACTTGGGCTCAACGGCAGGGGCGCCAGCCGGGTTCAGCTTCTGCTCGACGATGGCTTCGTAGAAGGAAGCCTGAACCAGATCACCGAAAGCCTCTTGACGGGCATCGGCTTCGAAGCGCTGACGGATCACGCTCATCGGCACCTTGCCTGGGCGGAAGCCGGCAACCTTGGCGCGCTTGGCAGTCTGTTGCAGACGCTTGTTGACTTCGTTCTCGACGCGCTCGGCCGGAACGGCGATGGTCATGCGGCGCTCGAGAGCGGAAGTGTTTTCAACAGAAACTTGCATGGATATTCCTCGTTGCACAGACGTTAGCCGGCGTTAGCCCGACTCCAGAATCAAGGGCAAGCATTCTAGTGAGTCGCGCAGCAGAAGTCACCCCACCCGGGACGACGGGAAGCCACGCCGGTCGATTAACTTTCAAGGCCCGCACGGCATGCCGCCAGGCCTCCTTCATCAAGGGCCGCACCACGCCAATGGCGCAATGCAGCCGAAATAACTTGTCAAACAACTGCCAGCGGCGAATTCGCTGCCTTTATTCAGGGTCGATTTCGTTGAACTGGCAGTACTCTTCCCACTCCAGCCCCAGCGCCTCGGCCACCTCACGGTGCGTCTCCAGGCGCATGGCCTGCAGCTGCTCCGGGGTTTCGGCGATCAATTGCAGCGCCAGCTCCCAAGGCTGGATACCCTGCTCATCAGCCGCATCCTCGAACGCCCATTCGATCTGCTGGGCCTGCTCGCGCGCATCCAGCTCGCGGATCTCTTCGAGCAGCTGCGGATTGGCTTCGGCAAAGCGCTGCAGCGCCAGGGCCTGACGGGCTTCTTTTGCAATCATTGGGTTGTTCCTCTGTCGGCCAACTGGGCCGGCGTTTCAACCGGCTGAAATCTAACAGCTTTTATTGGGCCGCCACCAGAGGATTGCAAGGGGGCGGGAGGTGATTTGGCCGGGAGGCGGTTCACTGAGACATTTTCAGCGCCTGCGAGATCAAGCGCCGCCCGCGCGGCGCATCGCGAGCGAAGCTCGCTCCTGCATTTGTTTCGGGCCAATATTGCCCGCATCAGCGCGCACAACCGCCCTGCTTGCCCGACACGGTATCGAAGGGTGCTCCAAGGGATCGCGCACCTCTGCTCCAGGAATAACTGGCCCGAAACAGATGCAGGAGCGAGCTTCGCTCGTGATGCGCCGCGCGGGCGGCGCTCGGTCGCCCAGGCGCCCAACCACCCAAGCCATGCGCATAGCCCGAAAACAAAAAGGCGCCCGATCTTTCGATCAAGGCGCCTTTCAAGAATGTGGGGTGGACGATGGGAATCGAACCCACGACAACTGGAATCACAATCCAGCGCTCTACCAACTGAGCTACGCCCACCATATTGCGGTGTTGCGGTACAACCTTACAGAAGCATGGTGCGGACGAAGAGACTCGAACTCTTACAGCTTGCGCCGCTGGAACCTAAATCCAGTGTGTCTACCAATTTCACCACGTCCGCGTAACGCTTAAAACAAAGGCGCCAGATGCTATCGAGGCGCCTTTGAAGAATATGGGGTGGACGATGGGAATCGAACCCACGACAACCGGAATCACAATCCGGCGCTCTACCAACTGAGCTACGCCCACCATATTGCATTACAGCCTACTTGCTTGCCAAAGCTGCCTAATGGCGCACCCGGCAGGACTCGAACCTGCGACCATCCGCTTAGAAGGCGGATGCTCTATCCAGCTGAGCTACGGGCGCTTAAGCTTGAAGCCTAACCGAACAAGCATTTAACAGGTAACTGCTAAACCACTCATTCTGCCCGACTTAGCCAACCAGTGCTAGGCTGTGCCCGACAAGTGCGGCGAATCTTATAGGCGACCCCGAAAGTCGTCAACACCTTTTTAAAAAAAATTTAAATTATTTAAGGGCTTAGGGGATTTGCCCGACCACCCGCCTTTGCCCTTGGCCCGTGTCGTGCGAGAATGCGCGTTCTTTATTGTTTCCTTCTCGATGGTTAATCACGCGTCTATGACTGCACACCTAATCGATGGCAAGGCGATCGCCGCCAAGCTGCGCCAGCAGATCGCTCAACGTGTCGTGGAGCGTCGCCAGCAAGGCCTGCGTACGCCGGGCCTGGCAGTGATCCTGGTCGGCACCGACCCCGCCTCCCAAGTCTATGTCTCGCACAAGCGCAAGGACTGCGAAGAGGTCGGCTTCATTTCGCAGGCGTTCGACCTGCCTAGCGAAACCACGCAGCAAGCCCTGACCGAGCTGATCGATCGCCTCAATGACGACCCGGCCGTCGACGGTATCCTGCTGCAGCTGCCGCTGCCGGCGCACCTGGACGCCTCGCTGCTGCTCGAGCGCATTCGCCCGGACAAGGACGTGGACGGCTTCCACCCGTACAACATCGGCCGCCTGGCCCAGCGCATCCCGCTGCTGCGCCCATGCACGCCGAAAGGCATCATGACCCTGCTGGAAAGCACTGGCCAGGACCTGTACGGCATGAACGCGGTGATCGTTGGCGCGTCCAACATCGTGGGTCGCCCGATGGCCATGGAGCTACTGCTGGCTGGCTGCACCGTAACCGTCTGCCACCGTTTCACCAAGGACCTGGCCGGCCATGTCGGCCGCGCCGACCTGGTGGTCGTGGCTGCCGGCAAGCCGGGGCTGGTCAAGGGTGAGTGGGTCAAGGAAGGCGCCATCGTCATCGACGTGGGCATCAACCGCCAGGACGACGGCAAGCTGGTTGGCGATGTGGTCTACGAGACCGCCCTGCCGCGCGCCGGCTGGATCACGCCGGTACCGGGTGGCGTCGGGCCGATGACCCGGGCGTGCCTGCTGGAGAACACGCTGTATGCGGCGGAAGAGCTGCACAAGTAATAGCGCGTGAAATGAAAACGGCACCTCTGGCAGGTGCCGTTTTTTTTGCCTTGGCTTTCGCTGGCTGCACCGGCCTCTTCGCGGTGCTCAGCCGGTCACTTCCTGGCCGCCTCCCACGACTTCAGCAGTTCGTTGTAGCTGACCGTCTCGCCCTTGGGCTTTTCGTTGGCCAGCTTCGGTTTCGGCGCACCGGGCTGGTCGAACCAGTACTGGGCATCCTTTTCCGGGTTCAGCTTGGGCGCACAGGTGGCCTGGGCGTTGGACCGCTGCAAGCGCTCCATCATGCGGTCCTGGTCGCGGGCCAGGCCATCCAGGGCTTCCTGCGGGGTCTTTTCGCCACTGGCTACTTCGGCAATGTGGCTCCACCACAACTGCGCCAGCCGCGGGTAATCCGGCACGTTGGTGCCGGTTGGCGTCCACTGCACCCGCGCCGGGCTGCGGTAAAACTCCACCAGCCCACCCAGCTTGGGCGCCAGCTCGGTCATGGCCTGGGAGTTGATGTCCGACTCGCGAATCGGTGTAAGGCCAACGATGGTCTTTTTCAGCGACACGGTCTTGGAGGTGACGAACTGGGCATACAGCCAAGCTGCCAGGCGTTGCTTCTCGGGGGTGGATTTGAAGAAGGTCCACGAGCCGGTGTCCTGATAGCCCAGCTTCATCCCCTCCTCCCAGTACGGGCCCTTCGGCGAGGGTGCCATGCGCCACTTCGGCGTGCCGTCGGCATTCACCACCGGCAACCCGGGCTTGGTCATGTCGGCGGTAAACGCGGTGTACCAGAAGATCTGCTGGGCAATGTTGCCCTGGGCCGGCACCGGGCCTGCTTCAGAGAAGGTCATGCCCTGGGCTTCCTTCGGCGCATAGGCACGCATCCAGTCCACGTACTTCTGCGTGGCGTAGACAGCGGCCGGCCCGTTGGTGTCGCCACCACGGGTCACACTGGAGCCCACCGGGTGGCAGTCCTCCACGCGAATACCCCATTCGTCCACCGGCAGGCCGTTGGGCAAGCCTTTGTCGCCACCGCCGGCCATGGAGAACCAGGCATCGGTGAAACGCCAACCCAGCGACGGGTCTTTCTTGCCGTAGTCCATGTGCCCATAGACGCGCTTGCCGTCGATCTCCTTGACGTCTTCGGTGAAGAACTTGGCAATGTCCTCATAGGCCGACCAGTTAACCGGTACGCCCAACTCGTAGCCGTACTTTTCCTTGAACTTGGCCCTCAGGTCGGGCCGTTCGAACCAGTCGGCGCGGAACCAGTAGAGGTTGGCGAACTGCTGGTCGGGCAACTGGTAGACCTTGCCGTCTGGCGCAGTGGTGAAGGAAATGCCGATGAAGTCTTTCAGGTCCAGGGTCGGCGAAGTGTAGTTCTTGCCCTCGTTGGCCATCAGGTCGGTGATCGATTCCACCTTGCCGTAGCGAAAGTGCGTACCGATCAAGTCGGAGTCGTTAACCCAGCCGTCGTAGATGTTCTTGTCCGACTGCATCTGCGTCTGCAGTTTTTCCACCACGTCGCCTTCCTGCAGCAGGTCGTGGGTCAGCTGGATGCCGGTAATTTCAGTGAAAGCCTTGGCCAGCACCTTGGACTCGTATTCATGGGTGGTGATGGTTTCCGACACCACGTTGATCTTCATGCCACGAAACGGCTCGGCCGCCTTGATGAACCATTGCAACTCGGCCAACTGCTGTTCAGGGGTAAGGGTTGAAGGCTTGAACTCGCTGCCGATCCACTTTTTTGCCGCGTCCTCATACTGGTCGGCCCAGGCAGTGCCCTGCACGCTGGCCAGTACCAGCAACGCGGCCAGGGTCAAATGTCGCCTGTTGTGCTTGTTATCGAACATTGTGATCTCCCGTTTCAGTTATCCCACAGGGCCGCTCGCTCAGCCCCAGCGCAGCACCAGCACCAGCCACGCCAGCGACAGCAGCGAGGCCACCCATAACGGCCACTCGCTGACGCCGACCACCAGCAAATGCAGGTAGGCGCTGGCCAGCAGGCCGATGAACAAGCGATCGCCGCGGCTGGTGACCAGCGGCAGCAAGCCCCGCCGCTCCACGCAGGGGCGGCGCAGTTCGAGCAGGGTCATGCCCAGCAGCAGCACGCCAACGGCGGCGAAGAACAGCGCCGTTGGCAAGGTCCAGGCCATCCATTCCATGCGTTGCCCTCCTCACACCCGGCCCAGGGCAAAGCCCTTGGCCACATGGTTGCGCACGAACCAGATCACCAGCATGCCCGGCAAAATGGTCAGTACCCCCGCCGCCGCCAGCACGCCCCAGTCAATGCCCGAGGCCGACACGGTGCGGGTCATAACCGCGGCAATCGGCTTGGCATTCACCGAGGTCAGGGTGCGCGCCAGCAGCAGTTCGACCCAGGAGAACATGAAGCAGAAAAATGCCGTGACGCCGATGCCAGAGCCAATCAGCGGAATAAAGATCTTCACGAAGAAGCGCGCAAAGCTGTAGCCGTCGATGTAGGCCGTTTCGTCGATTTCCTTCGGCACGCCAGACATGAAACCTTCCAGGATCCACACTGCCAGCGGCACGTTGAACAGGCAGTGAGCCAAAGCCACGGCGATATGCGTATCGAACAGGCCGATCGACGAGTACAGCTGGAAGAACGGCAGCAGGAACACCGCTGGCGGCGCCATGCGGTTGGTCAGCAGCCAGAAGAACAAGTGGCGGTCACCGAGGAAGCGGTAGCGCGAGAAGGCATACGCTGCCGGCAGCGCCACCAGCAGCGAAATCAGCGTGTTCAGGCACACGTAGTACAGCGAGTTGATATAGCCGCTGTACCAGCTGGCATCGGTGAAGATCACCCGGTAGTTGTCGAGGGTGAACGCCTGCGGCCACAGGGTCAGGCCGCCGAGGATCTCGGTGTTACTCTTGAACGACATGTTCAGCAGCCAGTAGATCGGCACCAGCAGGAAGAAGAAATACAGCAGCAGGGCCAGCGTTTTGCGGGTGCTCATGGCCTAGTCCTTGTCGGCATGGGTCATGGCTGTGTAGAACAGCCACGACACCAGCAGGATGATCAGGAAGTACACCAGCGAGAACGCTGCCGCCGGGCCCAGGTCGAACTGCCCCACGGCCATGCGCGTGAGGGTCTGGCTGAGGAAGGTGGTGGCGTTGCCGGGCCCGCCACCGGTCAGCACGAACGGCTCGGTGTAGATCATGAAGCTGTCCATGAAGCGCAGCATCACCGCAATCAGCAGCACGTTCTTAAGCTTCGGCAACTGGATATGGCGGAACACCGCCCAACCCGAGGCGCGGTCAATGCGCGCTGCCTGGTAGTACACGTCGGGGATGGCGCGCAGCCCCGAATAGCACAGCAGCGCCACCAGCGACGTCCAGTGCCACACGTCCATCACCAGCACCGTAAGCCAGGCGTCGAACGGGTCGCCGGCGTAGTTGTAGTTGACCCCGAGCTTGGCCAGGGTGGCGCCAAGCAGGCCGATATCGGCGCGGCCGAAGATCTGCCAGATGGTGCCGACCACGTTCCACGGGATCAGCAGCGGGATAGCCATGACAATCAGGCACACCGAGGCCATGCGCCCCTTGGTCGGCATGGTCAGGGCAATGGCGATGCCCAGCGGGATCTCTATCAGCAGCACACAAGCGGAATAGATGAACTGGCGCAACAGCGCGTCATGCAGCGCCGGGTCGCGCAGCACCTGGCGGTACCAGTCGGCGCCGACGAAGTAGCGGTTGGACTGGTCGAAGATGTCCTGCACCGAGTAGTTGACCACCGTCATCATCGGCACTACCGCACTGAATGCCACCAGCAGGAACACCGGCAGTACCAGCCACCAGGCTTTGTTGTTGGGCACCTTGTTCATGGCCCGACCTCCAGCAGCACATCGTCGACATACAGCATCAACCACTGCGTCGGCAGGCTGACCCAGGCCTCGGCCACAGGCAGCGGGCGATCCTCGCCAAGGCGAGCCTTTAGCGCCACGCCGCCCAGTTCAAGCGTGACGATGCGATAGGTGCCCAGGTCCTCGACGTCCAGCACCCGTGCCGGGTAGGCGGCATCGAACGGGCTGTCCCACAACTGCACGAATTCCGGGCGGATGCCCACCTGCAGGCGTCCGCCCACTGTCGCCGCCAGGCGCTCACGCAAGCCGTCGGGCAGCGCCAGGTGAATATCACCAAACGCTACCCCGTCCGCCTCGGCGCGCACCTCGATCAGGTTCATCCCCGGGCTGCCGATAAAGTAGCCGACGAAGGTGTGTCGCGGCCGCTCGAACAGCTCGCGCGGGGTGCCGAACTGAACGATGCGCCCGCCATGCATCACCGCGATCTTGTCAGCGAAGGTGGAGGCCTCAAGCTGGTCATGGGTGACGTAGATCATGGTGATGTTGAACTGCTCGTGGATCTGCTTGAGCTTGCGCCGCAGCTTCCACTTCAGGTGCGGGTCGATCACCGTCAGCGGCTCGTCGAACAAAATCGCCGACACGTCGTCGCGCACCAGGCCGCGGCCCATGGAGACCTTCTGCTTTTCGTCGGCACTGAGGTTGCGCGCCTTCTTGCGCAACACGCCAGCCAGGTCGAGCACCTCGGCAATTTCCTCCACCCGGGCGCGTACCCGGGCTTCGTCCAGCCCCTGGTTGCGCAGCGGGAAGGCCAGGTTGTCGAACACCGTCATGGTGTCGTACACCACCGGGAACTGGAACACCTGGGCGATGTTGCGCGCCTGCGGTGACAGCTGGTTGACCGGCTTGCCGTCGAACAGCACCTCGCCGTGGGACGGTGTCAGCAGCCCGGAAATGATGTTGAGCAAGGTCGACTTGCCGCAGCCCGACGGCCCGAGCAAAGCGTAGGCGCCACCCTGCTCCCACACATGCTCCAGCGCATGCAGGGCATAGTCCGCTTCGCTGGTGGGTTGTCGGCTGTAGCTGTGCGCAAGTTGGCGCAAGCGGATCTCGGCCATCAGCCTCTCCTTGCCTGGCGCAGCCCTGGGGCCTGCACCAGCGCCCCGGCGCCGTCGAAGACGAACAGCTTGTGCGTGGGGATGAATACGCGAATCGGCGTGTCCACCTGGTATTCGTGCACCCCGGGCAGGTGCAGGATCATGCGCCAGTGTTCGTTGCGCACATGCAGGAACGTTTCCGAGCCACTGATCTCTGCAAGCTCCACCAGCACCGCCAACTCCAGGTCATCGTCATGGGCTGGCACCAGGGTGATATGGCTGGGGCGCACGCCGAAGCGGTAGTCGCCCTCGGCAAGCTGCTGCAAGTCGGCATTACGGGCAAAGTGCACGGCCTGGGCCAGGCTCACCTCGTTACCGCTGATACGGCCTGGCACCAGGTTGATCGGCGGCTCGGAAAACAGCTCGGCGGCCAGCACGCTGCCTGGGCGCTGGTAGACCTGGGCGGTGGCCCCGCTTTGCACGATACGGCCCTCGTGCACCAGGGTGGTGGTGCCGCCTAGCGCCAGCGCCTCGTTGGGCTCGGTGGTGGCGTATACGGCGATGCAGTGGCGCGCCGCAAACAGTTCGCGCAGCTCCTGGCGCAAGCCTTCACGCAACTTGTAGTCGAGGTTGACCAAGGGTTCGTCGAAGAGGATCAGCGAGGCATCCTTGACCAGCGCCCGGGCCATCGCCGTGCGTTGCTGCTGGCCACCGGACAGCTCCAGCGGCAGGCGCTGCAGGTAGGTTTCGATGCGCAGCATCTCGGCGGTTTCCTGCACCCTCCGGCGAATCTCCGGCTCGGCCATGCGCGCCTGGCGCAGCGGCGAGGCGATGTTCTCGTACACGCTCAAGGTCGGGTAATTGATGAACTGCTGATACACCATCGATACATTGCGCTGGCGCACCGGCACACCGGTGACATCCTGGCCATCCATCAGCACCCGCCCGCGGTCCGGGCGGTCGAGCCCGGCCATCAGGCGCATCAGGCTGGTCTTGCCGGCCAGGGTGCGGCCCAGCAGCACGTTGAACGAACCGGGCTCGAAACGCAGTGAGGCATCGACGATCCAGGCCTGGTTGTCGACGCTGCGGCTGACCTGTTCCAGCACCAATGACATGGCGTGGCCTTTTTGTAGTTGTCGTCTGCCGGGCACAGCCAGTTCCGTGCCAGTTGCGCCCAGGCGCTCTGGCCCGGGAGCTGGGCGCCAGCGCTGGCAAATCGCGGGTTCACAAGTGAACACAATCACTGAACAACTGAACACTTGCCGGTTTGACAATGAACACCGGTGAACAACACTGAACAGCGGTCGGCCCATAACAACAACCACACAGGACAGGCCCATGGCCGCATCCGCTTCGACCCACGCCCAACTGATCCAGGCTTCCTGGGCCCGCTGCCGCGAGCATGGCCTGCAACCGCAGCACGCGCCGGACTTCGACTGCCTGACCCGCGCCGAACTTAGCACCGTGCTGGAACGGCGCCAGGCCCTGCTGCGCTTGACCCGCGAGGAAGTACTGCCGCAATACGCGCACCTGCTGGGCAACGCCAGCTATCTGGTGATGCTGGCTGATGCCAGTGGCTGCCTGCTCGACACCTGGGGCTCGCGGCGCTTCATCGAACCGCGCCAGCAACATGGCTTCAGCGCTGGCGCCCACTGGCAAGAGCGTGGCGTCGGCACCAACGCACTGGGCACCGCACTGGTCTGCGCGGAGGCGATTCACGTTGGCCAGGACGAGCACTTCCTGCGCCAGAACCGGTATCTGTCCAGTGCCGCCGCGCCGCTGTTCGACGCTGCGCGGCTATTGGTCGGGGTGCTCGACGTGGCCAGCGACGGCTACCTGCCGGCCAGCCAGACGCTGGGCCTGGTGCGCATGATGGGCCAGAGCCTGGAGAACCGCTTGATCCTCGCCGAACATGCCAACCAGCACGCGCAACTGATCTTCAACAGCGCCTCCGATAACCTCGACAGCCCATGGGCCGGCCTGCTGGTGTTCGATGAGCAGGGGCAGGTGCTGGCCGCCAATCACCGGGCCGACAGCCTGCTCGGCACCAACCCGTTGCGGCAGAACATCGAGCAGCTGTTCCAGTTGCCCATGGCGCAGTTGTTCAGCCACCCCCGGCAACAGCCCTTCGCCCTGCAGGCCACCGGCCGTAACCGTTTTCATTGCCAGTGGCAGGCCCCGCGCGAAGCCAGGCACAGCCCCACTGCTGGCAGCAACGAGCCACGCCTGGAGAAGGCCCTGGCACAGGCCAGTCTGCTGCTGGAAAAGGACATCCCGCTGCTGGTGCAGGGTGAAACCGGCGTGGGCAAGGAAGTGTTCGTCAACACCCTGCACCAAGCCAGCAGCCGTGCCAGCCAGCCCCTGGTCGCCGTCAACTGCGCGGCGATCCCGGCCGAACTGGTGGAGTCGGAGCTGTTTGGCTACGACAAGGGCGCGTTCACCGGTGCCCACCACAAGGGCAACCCAGGGCTGATCCGCAAGGCCGACCACGGCATTTTGTTCCTGGATGAAATTGGCGACATGCCGCTGCCCACCCAGGCCCGCCTGCTGCGTGTGCTGCAGTCGCGCAGCATCCAGCCACTGGGCAGCGGCGAGCCGGTGGCAGTGGATATTCGCGTGGTGTCGGCGAGCAACCGTGACCTGGCCGAAGAAGTGCGCGCCGGGCGCTTTCGCCAGGACCTGTATTACCGTATCGCCGGGCTGGCGGTAGTACTGCCGCCGCTGCGTGAGCGCAGTGACCGGCGACAGCTGATCGAACAGGTACATGCCCGCTACCGCGACCCTGGGCAGCCTGCGCGGCTACCCACGGCCATCATCGATCTGCTCGATCAGCACCCCTGGCCAGGCAACCTGCGCGAGCTGGTGAGTGTTCTGCAGGTGGCGTTGGCCCTGGCGGATAATGGACCGGTCGGTGTCGAGCACCTGCCTGCGGGTTTTCTGGCCGAGTTGCAGGGGCCGGTGCGGGTGGCGGCCGAGGATGCGGACTTGCAGACGCTTGTGGCACAGGCCAATGGCAACCTGTCGGCGGTGGCACGTGGATTGGGGATCAGCCGCACTACGTTGTACAAGCGCTTGCGTGAGCAATGATTGCCTTGACCTGTACCGCCCCCCACAGCCGATTCGGCTGCCGCTGCCCCGTATTCAGCCAAAGCCGCTGCCAGCACACCCCGGTACAGCCAGCTTTACCGCCCCGCCCGCCGCACAATGAACCCAGAGCCCACTCTGGAAGCGTCGCCGCAGGGAGACCCCTCATGACCCGCTATATCGATGTGCAAGACCTGGCCCGCCTGGTCAACCGCAAAGGCCTGCCCACCTGCCTGCTGGAAATGGCCGAGTACATCCGCCAGGACTACTTGCGCTGGCCCGACTTCGACAAATGCGCCCGAGTGGCCAACCATTCAGCGGATGGGGTGATAGAGCTGATGCCGGTTTCAGACGCCAGCCACTACGCCTTCAAGTACGTCAACGGCCACCCGAAGAACACCCGCCATGGGCTGCCCACGGTGATGGCCTTCGGTGCCCTGGCCAGCGTCGCTACCGGTGCACCGCTGCTACTCAGCGAAATGACCCTGACCACGGCGCTGCGCACCGCAGCCACCTCGGCCCTGGCCGCTTGCTACCTGGCCCGTGAGGACAGCCGCAGCATGGCGTTGATCGGCAATGGCTCGCAGAGTGAATTCCAGGCCATCGCCTTCAATGCCCTGCTGGGCATCGATGAAATCCGCCTGTACGACATCGACCCCGCCGCCTCGGCCAAGCTGGTCGCCAACCTGGCCAACCGCCCCGGGCTCAAGCTGACAATTGCCAGCTCCGTGGCCGAAGCGGTGCGCGGTGCCGATATCGTCACCACGGTGACCGCCGACAAGGCCTACGCCACCATCCTCACTCCGGAAATGATCGAGCCTGG
The DNA here is from genome assembly GCF_039673335.1 of Pseudomonas sp. TWI929. Lineage (NCBI taxonomy): Bacteria > Pseudomonadati > Pseudomonadota > Gammaproteobacteria > Pseudomonadales > Pseudomonadaceae > Pseudomonas > Pseudomonas sp. TWI929. The sequence goes on along the minus strand of NZ_JBDJLK010000006.1, from coordinate 16,171 downwards.
CATGCACCTGAACGCCGTGGGCGGTGATTGCCCGGGCAAGACCGAACTGCACCGGGCGATTGTCGAGAAGGCCCGGGTGATCGTTGAGTACGAGCCGCAAAGCCGGGTTGAAGGTGAGATCCAGCAGATGCCGGCGGACTCGCCGGTAACCGAGTTCTGGCGGGTGATTGCCGGCAAGACCAAGGGCCGCGAGCACGCCGGGCAGGTGACCTTGTTCGACTCGGTCGGGTTTGCCCTGGAGGACTACTCGGCACTGCGCTATGTGCTGGATGCGGCGCAGGCGCTGGGTATCGGCAAGGACATCGGGCTGGTGCCGGTGCTGGAGGACCCGAAGGATTTGTATGCACTGCTGCAGCCGCAGGTGGTGGAGTTGCGGGCGGTGCCCAAAGCTGATTCCGCCTGCGCCTGATAGATCCTGGGGCTGCTGCGCAGCCCATCGCTACACCAGGCCGCTCCTACAGGGAAATGTGTTCGTCTGTAGGAGCGGCCTGGTGTCGCGATGGGCCGCGCAGCGGCCCCCATTACCGCCTAACCTGTCCATGCCCACTTTCGAAAGAAGCCAAAGCGCATGGACACCAAGGACGCCAACGCCCACCCTCTCGACCGCATCGACGAAGCGATCATCGATATCCTGCGCCACGACGGCCGCATCACCTTCGAAAAACTCTCCACCCTCGTCCACCTCACCCCGCGCCCCTGCCTGGAGCGTGTGCGCAAGCTGGAGCGCCGCGGCGTGATCCGTGGCTACGGGGCAATCATCGACCAGCAGAAGGTGGCTCCCGGGGTGTCGCTGCTGGTGCTGGTCGCCCTCTCCAACCAAAGCGGGCGCGCCGCCCAGAAGGCCTTCGAAGCCACCCTGCGCAACTGCCCCCAAGTGCACGAGTGCCAACTGATCAGCGGCCACTTCGACTACAGCCTGCGCCTGCGCTGCCGCGACATGGAGCACTACCGGCTGCTCAGCGAAAGCTGGATGAATGACGACGCCCTGCACATCGACAAGCTGGTGGCGCACCCGGTGCTGGCCGAGGTCAAACTCACGGTCGGCTGAACGGGTATCAAAGCCCAGGCCGGTCAGACCATCCTGATTGGTTAGCCGCTTGGCAAGCTGCTTGCAACGCTGCTCCCAGGCGCTGGCCACAGCCTGCTCTGATTCGCACGTAGCTCATTCCCGGCGCGCACCGAACTAGAGCCTGGCAGGCCAGATTGCCCCATAACTGGTCAGACCGGTAAGGCCAAAAAACCTTGCCAAACGGGATTTTTCGCGCTTTTATGGCTTCGCGCTGAACAAACCGGTAAGACCACAATAATTAAGTCCTGCGCTCTTTCGCCCCGTGCGGCTACCGAAGCAAGGACACCGATCTGAGACTCCTCCCATGCTCAAATGGTGCTCGCGTTCGATATTCCTGCAAGTCGTGCTCGGCCTTGCCCTCGGCATCGCCTGCGGCCTCAGCTTCCCCGACCTCTCCCTGCAACTCAAACCCCTCGGCGACGGCTTCATCAAGCTGATCAAGATGCTCATCGGCCTCATCGTGTTCTGTGTGGTGGTAAGCGGTATCTCGGGCGCTGGCGACCTGAAAAAGGTTGGGCGCATCGGCCTGAAATCGGTGATCTACTTTGAAGTGCTGACCACTATTGCCTTGGTGATCGGCCTGGTGTTCGCCTTCGGTAGCGGCATTGGCAGCGGCGCCAACATCCACCTGGACCAGTTGGCCAGCGCCGACGCCAGCAGCCTGGCCGAGCGCGGCCAGCACATCCATGGCGCCACGGCATTCTTCATGGACCTGATCCCCACTTCGGTGATCGGTGCCTTCGCCGACAACAACATCCTCCAGGTGCTGCTGTTCTCGGTGCTGTTCGGCAGTGCGCTGAATCTTGTGGGTGACTCGGCAGCCGGCATTTCGCGACTGATCAACGAACTGAGCCATGTGATCTTCCGCATCATGGGCATGATCGTACGCCTGGCCCCCATCGGCGTGTTCGGCGCCATCGCCTTCACCACCAGCAAGTACGGCCTGGAATCGCTGCAACACCTGGGCGGGCTGGTGGCGCTGTTCTACCTGACCTGCGCCGGCTTCGTGCTGATCGTGCTGGGCACGGTCATGCGCCTGTCGGGCCTGAAGCTGCTGCCGCTGATCAAGTACCTGCGCGAAGAACTGACCATCGTCCTTGGCACCGCCTCTTCCGACGCCGTGCTGCCACAGATCATGCGCAAGCTGGAGCACCTGGGCATTGGCAGCTCCACCGTCGGCCTGGTGATCCCTACCGGCTACTCGTTCAACCTCGATGGTTTCTCCATCTACCTGACCTTGGCCATTGTGTTCATCGCCAACGCCACCGGTACACCATTGGAAATGACCGACCTGCTGACCATCCTGCTGGTGTCGCTGGTGACTTCCAAGGGCGCTCACGGCATCCCAGGCTCGGCGCTGGTGATCCTTGCCGCCACCCTGACCGCCGTACCGGCGATTCCTGTGGTCGGCCTGGTGCTGGTGCTGGCGGTGGACTGGTTCATGGGCATTGGCCGGGCATTGACCAACCTGATAGGCAACTGCGTGGCCACCGTGGCCATTGCCCGCTGGGAGAAGGACATCGACCTGGAGCGCGCGCAGAACGTGCTCGACGGCAAGCCAGGCTTCGCCCCCACGCCACGCAAACAGCCCAACGCCCATCAACAGGAATTCTGAGCGAACGTGGCCGGCAATGATGCCGGCCCTTCCAGGAGCGAACCGTGATCAGCTCATCGACCGTCGTCAACTCAGTGGTGGAAAAACTGCGCCAGGCCCTGGCCCGCGGCCAATGGCGCAGCGGCGACATGCTGCCGGGCCAGCGCGAGCTGGCCGAACAACTGGGCATCAGCCGCCCCAGCCTGCGCGAAGCAGTGACTGTGCTGGAAACCCTGGGCCTGGTGCGTTCACTGCCGGGCAAGGGCGTGCTGGTGCTGGATGCCGATGCCGCCGCGCACGAACCGGGCCTGGATGGCAGCGCCGCAGCCAGCCTGGCCGACGTGCTGGAGCTGCGCTACACCCTCGAACCGTTCATCGTCGGCCTGGTGGCGCAGTCGGCCAACAGCCAGGACATCGGCCAACTGCGCCTGACCCTGATGGACATGCGCGAAGCACTGGAGGCCGATGACAGCGAAGCCGGGGTCAAGGCCTACATCGCCTTCCATGAGGCGCTGTTCGCCCTGACCACCAACCCGATCTTCCAGAGCGTGGTGCAGCAGACCGGCAATGCCCTCAAGCAGAGCGCCGACATGCTGCGCAACTCGCCGGAGCACCTGGCGGCGCGGCTGAAGGAAAACGAAGCGGTGGTGCGCGCCATCCGTGAACGCAACAGCGCCCAGGCCAGTGCGCAGATGCGCCAACACATCCTCGCCGAAGGGCAGCGCATGGGCATCCCGCTGAACATCCCGGACGAACACCCGCACCCATGAACCCAGGAGAGCGACCATGAACGCCGCCCCCCACTTGCCAGCCCTGCTTGCGGCCGGCGAAACCCGCCTGTCGGCCGAGCAGATCTACCCAAGGCTGTTCGACGCCATTCTCGAACAGCGCCTGCCGCCCGGCAGCCTGCTGCCCGAGCAGGCACTGGGCCATGCCTTTGGTGTCAGCCGCACGGTGATCCGCCGCGTGCTTGGGCGCCTGTCCGACCAGCAGGTGGTAGTGCAACGCCCCAGCCACACCGCACACCTGGCAGCGCCCGACCCGGACCAGGCACGCCAGGTGCTTAGCGCCCGACGCCTGGCCGAAACCACGCTGATCACCTTGGCGGCGCAACGTGCGCGGCCGGCGCAGGTGCGCCAGCTGCGGCAACTGGTGGAGCGCGAGCGCCAGCACCATGAAAACGGCGAACGTTGCGCGGCGATCCGCCTGGGCGGCGAGTTTCACCTGAAACTGGCGCAAGTGGCGGCCAATGCGCCACTGGCGCGCTTCCTCAACGGCCTGGTGCCGATGACCTCGCTGATCATCGCCCGCTACGAGTCGCCGTGCTGCGACCACTGTGCCTGGGAGGAGCATGCGGCGATCATCGATGCCGTGGAACAAGGTGACGCCGAAACGGCGCTGGGGCTGATGCACAAGCACCTCGACCGCCTGGAAGAAAAACTCGACCTGGAATAACCCGCACAAGCTGACGCGGTCCCTGTAGGAGCGTGTTACCTGGGCGATTGGCGATGGGCTGCACGGCAGCCCCCCGCCCCCCACCCTATACTCCAAGAACCACCACAGCCTCTATCAGGGAGGCGGCTGCGTGAGCGTTCGAGTCCTCCTACTGTTATGCCTCTTGCTGGCCCTTGGCGGCTGCGCGGGCAAGCGCCCGCCTGCCCCGCCGCCGCCCGTAGTGCTCACCCCTGCCACTTGGCAACGCATCGACCAGGAGCTGATCGACGCCTCGGTCGGCGCCGCCGGGTCGGCCAACGACTACGCCCGGCGCTCCATGCGGGTATGGAAGGAGCAGGTGCAGCAACGCACCGAAAGCGATTTCATCCCCTGGTTCACCGGTTACTGGACCCAGCAGTGGCTGACCCTCAAGGTGGCCTGGTACAAACTCGACAGTGGCGAGGGCCGGGAACCTGCGGAAAAGCGCCTTGCCCTGTACCTGCAGGAGCAGTACCACCAGCGGGTGATCGAACCAGTGGCCGAGCAGATCAACCCCGAGGGCATCCGCGACCGTGCCTGCGAGCTGTACTTGCAACTGTTCGGCCAGCAATTGCCGGCCATCATCAGCCGCTACAACGCGCCACCCGAACAGGTCAGCCAACGGCTCAACAGCATCCCCGCTATCCACCTGGGGCCACCAGAAGCGCGCAATGCCAGCCTCTATCAGCTGCTACGGGCCAAGTCGCTGGACCAGCAACCGGCCTGGCAAGCCATGCGCCAGCACTTGCACCAGCAGGCCAGCAAAGGCCCTGGCAAGACTGATGTCGGGCTGAACTCGGTGGCCAACCAGGCCAGCGAAAAGCTCGGCGCCACCCTGGCCCCACGTGGCATCGCCAGTGCCGTGGCGTCGGCAGTGGGCAAGGTGGCGGGGGCGATGATTTCGATTGCGGCAGCCGGCTATGGGATGATGACCCATGACCGCGATCACCCGCAGATGGTCGAGCAGTTGCGGGTGATCTTGAACGTGGCGTTGAACCAGGAATGGCAGGAGCTGATGGAGAACCGCCAGAGCGGGGCCATGGCAGGGGTGTATTACCTGTCGGGGCAGGTTGAGGACAATTTGCTGGCCAGCTTGCCGCGCCCGGTGAAACAACCGGTGGAACAGCAGCAAGTGAAGCAGCAGCAGGAACCCCTGATTATTCGCCTGCCGCCTTAGTGGTTGCCTGTGCTGGCCTCTTCGCGGGCGGGCCCGCGAAGAGGCCAGCACAGGCTGAATCAGGCTGTAGCCATGGCCGAGCTCGGCAAACCAAAGATCCGGTCAAACGCCCAGTTGTAGGCAAAGGTGTAGCAAGGCACCAGCACAATGAACGCCATGTCCACCAGCAACGCCTCCACCAGCGTCATGCCCAGCCACCAGGCAATCAGCGGAATCAGGTACACCACCAGGGTCAGCTGGAAGCCGATGGCATGCGCCACCCGCCGCGCCACGCTGCGCCCGCGCTTGGCCTGGCGGCCCTCCCAATACTCGAACAGGGTGTTGTAGACCAGGTTCCAGAGCATGGCGATGGTGGTGATCATCACCGCCAGCGGCCCGGTATGCGACGCCTGGGTGTTTGACAGGTAGGCCAGCCCGAGGGTAGACATGCACAGCCCGATCAGTTCATAGAAAGTCACGTAGACCAGTTTGCGTTTCAGTCCCTGCACCCGGGGTTACCTCCAATGACAAAAGCGATGGGGCACGATCATGCTTCACTGCGCTTGACAGTAAAAGTCAGCAGCTGTCAGATCTACTGACAGGAGGCTGCCATGAACTTTTCCAGCGACAACATCCAGCTGTTTCTTGCGGTGCTCGACCGCGGTTCGTTTTCCGCCGCCGCGCGCGCTCTGCAGCGGGTGCCTTCGGCCGTGAGCATGGCCATCGGCAACCTTGAGGCCGAGCTAGGCTACGCCCTGTTCGAGCGCGGCTCGCGTGAAGTTCGCCCTACCGCACAAGCCCTGGCCCTGGAGCCGCACGCCAGGCTGATCGCCGAACAACTGGGGCTACTGCAGGTGCATGCCTTGGAGCTGTCCCAGGGGTTGGAGAGCAGCCTGACCCTGGCGGTGGTGCCGGACATTGACCACCGCCCGCTGCTGGCGGCCATCGCCCAGCTTGGTGAGCGCCACCCGCTGCTGGACATCGCCCTGCTCAGCGCCCCGCAGGAAGAAGCCCTGCACCTGCTGGACAGCGGCCGCGCCGACCTCTGCGTGGCCTTTGCCGGCCTGCAGGTGGATGCCCGCCGCGGCTTCCAGCACATCGGCATGGAGTCGCTGGTGGCCACGTTGTCACCGGCGCACCCGGCCTTGCGCGAGGGGCGGATTCACTACCTCGAAGACCTGACCCAAGTACGCCAGATCCTGGTGCGTAGCCGCGACCTGCCGCTGGCAGACCCGCGCCCACTGATCGGCGCTACTCACTGGTCCACCGACAGTTTCGACCTTGCCCTGCAGATGGTGGAAGCCGGCCTGGGCTGGGGCGACCTGCCACTGACCCGGGTAGCGCCACTGCTGGCCAATGGGCGCCTGGTGCGCCTGGACTTCCGCAACACCCGCAATGAGTTGCAGTTGCCTGTACACATTTTCTGGGGCAAGCAGCAGCCGCTGCAGCAAGCCGCACGGCTGTTGATCGAGCAGTTGTGTAACCGGTGAATACCGTCTGTCGAAACGTCCGTAAGAAATTTCTGTAGGCACATCAACCTTTTACCCCTTGAGCCGATATCCCGGTCGACAGGCCCCGCAGTGCGTCAAAAGCGCGCCGCGCCCTCCCCTCATTGGCTCAAGGTCTCGAAACATGAACCTGAAATTTCGCCACAAGATCCTGCTTAGCGCCTGCAGCGTCGTGGTCCTGGCATTTGCCCTGTTCACGCTCTACAACGACTACCTGCAACGCAACACCATCCGCCAGAACATCGAAGCGTCCGTGCAGCAGGCCGGTGCACTGACCGCCAGCAGCGTGCAGAACTGGATGAGCGGGCGCATCCTGGTACTGGAAAACCTGGCCCAGGACATCGCCCAGCAGGGTGCAGGCGAGACCCTGGCAGGGCTGATCGAGCAGCCGTCCTATACGCGTAATTTCCTGTTCACCTACCTGGGCCAGGCCAACGGGGTGTTCACCCAGCGCCCCGATACGCAGATGCCCGCCGGTTACGACCCACGCCAGCGTCCGTGGTACGGCGCCGCAGCCAGCGCCGGGCAAACCGTGCTGACGGCCCCGTACCAAGGCGCGGTCGGCGGCCTGATGGTAACCATCGCCACGCCGGTGAAGAGCAAGGGCAATGGCGAACTGATAGGGGTGGTCGGTGGCGACGTTACCCTCGAAACCTTGGTCGAGATCATCAACTCGGTCGATTTCGGCGGCATCGGCCACGCATTCCTGGCCGACAGCAATGGCCAGGTAATCGTCAGCCCCGATAAAGACCAGCTGATGAAGAACCTCAAGGACATCTACCCCGGTAGCAACCTGCGGGTCGCCACTGGCATGCAGGACGTCACCCTCAATGGCCAGGACCGCATCATCTCCTTCGCCCCGGTGGCCGGCTTGCCTTCGGCGCAGTGGTACATCGGCCTGTCGATCGACAAGGACAAGGCCTACGCCGCGCTCAGCCAGTTCCGCACCTCGGCGATCATTGCCATGCTGATCGCCGTGGCCGCCATCGCCGGCCTGCTCGGCCTGCTGATCCCGGTGCTGATGAGCCCGCTGACCACCATGGGCCGCGCCATGCGCGACATCGCCGAGGGCGAAGGCGACCTCACTCGCCGCCTGAACGTGCAGAACAAGGACGAATTCGGCGAACTGGCCACCTCGTTCAACCGCTTCGTCGAACGCATTCATGCTTCGATCAGCGAAGTGTCCTCGGCCACCCGCCTGGTGCATGACCTGTCGGAAAAGGTAGTCAGTGCCTCCAACGCGTCGATCAGCGGCTCTGAAGAGCAGAGCATGCGCACCAACAGCGTGGCTGCGGCCATCAACGAACTGGGCGCCGCTACCCAGGAAATCGCCCGCAACGCCGCCGATGCCTCACAGCATGCCAGCGGTGCCAGCGAGCAAGCCCACGGTGGCCGTGAAGTGGTCGAAGAAGCGATCAGCGCCATGACCGCCCTGTCGCAGCGCATCAGCGAGTCGTGCGCGCAGATCGAAACGCTTAACGCCAGTACCGATGAAATTGGCAAGATCCTCGATGTGATCAAGGGCATCTCGCAGCAGACCAACCTGCTGGCGCTGAACGCCGCGATCGAAGCGGCGCGTGCCGGTGAGGCTGGGCGTGGCTTTGCCGTGGTGGCCGACGAAGTACGCAACCTGGCGCACCGTACCCAGGAGTCGGCGGAAGAAATCCACCGCATGATCACCAGCCTGCAGGTGGGCTCGCGCGAGGCGGTGCACACCATGAACACCAGCCAGGTTTCCAGCGAGCAGACCGTGCAGGTGGCCAACCAGGCCGGCGAGCGCCTGGCCAGCGTGACCCAGCGCATTGGCGAGATCGATGGCATGAACCAGTCGGTGGCTACGGCTACCGAAGAACAGACCGCCGTGGTCGAGAGCCTCAACCTGGACATCACCCAGATCAACGCCCTGAACCAGCAAGGGGTGGAGAACCTCAACGAGACCCTGCACCATTGCGACCAACTGGCCCAGCAGGCCGGGCGTTTGAAGCAGTTGGTGGGCAGTTTCAGGATCTGATCACCTCGGGGGGCGCTTCGCGCCCCAATCGCGACGCAAGGCCGCTCCTACAGGGACCGCGTAACACCTGTGGGAGCGGCCTTGTGTCGCGATTGGGCTGCGCAGCAGCCCCCTTATGCCACCGCCGCTTTAACAGCCCTGCCCCGCCGTACCCAGGCCAGCAACACCGCCGCCATCAGCACAAAGCCCAGATAACCGAACAACGGGTACACCTCGCCCACCAGGCTGATGAACCCCACCAGGCTGCAGCCAAACGCCACCACCCCGGTTACCACCGAACCCCAACGGAACTTCGCCGTGCCCGCCGGCAACAACCGCGAAAGGAACGAAAACAGCGTACCCACCGCAGTGTTGACGATCATGCCGAAGATAATCAGGCACATCACCAGCCCCAGCAGCGGCGACACTTCGTTGGCAATCGACAGCATCGGCATCGGCAACTCGGCCACGCTGTCCAGGCGCGACAACAGCCCGGCACTCATCACCAGCATCAGGCAGCCCAACGCCGCGCCGCCAAGCAGGCCACCCCACGCCGCGGTTTTCTCGCCCTTGGCCGAACCGCCGAGAATGGCCAGGATCGGCGCACCGGCAACGATGTTGTACGACACATACAGGAACGCGCCCAGCAACCAGTGGCGGGTACCGGCCTGCTGCTGGCTGGCCAGCTGGTCGAGCGCGGTGAAGCTCTGCTCACGGGTGAACACCGCGTACAGCGCAATTGCCGATGCCACCAGAATCAGCAGCGGCGTGATGGCGCCAATGGCGAGGATCACCTTGCGCACATCCAGGCACACGATACCCACTACCACCAGCGTCACCAGCACGCTGCCGGTCAATGCCGGGATGCCGAACTGCTGCTCAAGCAGCGCGCCACCGCCGGCCAGCATGACCACAGTGACGGCGAACATGAAAAAGGTGATCAGCCAGTCGACGAACAGGCCCAGGTGGCGGCCGCAGATAGCCTGGATCACATCCTTGTGCGAGGTGGCCTGCTGGCGGTTGCCCAACCCCGCCAGGGCCATGCCTAGGAAAGTGAACAAGGCGGCACTGACCAACGCACCCACCAGCCCCCATACACCGAAATCGACAAAGAACAACAACAGTTCCCGCCCCGAAGCGAACCCCGCCCCCACGATCACGCCGACAAATGCGCCGGCAATCTTCAGCTGCTCTTGCATGTGAACCTCTGGATTTATTGTTGTTGTCTTACCGCCACCGCATGCCTTTTGCAGGAGCAACTGTCTTGCTCGGAAATCTAAAGGCTTGCGCAATCTGTGTGGGAGCGGGCACGCCCGCTCCCACACAGGTTCGTGCTTCGGTCATGCTTCGCCGAGGAATGCTTGCACTTCGATCTCCACATCGACCCCAAGCGCCAACGCCGAGGCCACGGTCGAACGTACCGGCAGCGCCGCCCCGAAGAACTCCTTGTACACCTCGTTGAAGCCGGCAAAGTGGCTCATGTCCGACAGCCACACGGTGGCCTTGACCACTTGGTCGAAACGCGCGCCACAGGCCGCCAGGCTTTCGGCAATGCGCTCGCAGGCAGCGCGGGTCTGGGTCTGGATATCACCGCGTACTACCTCACCGCCGGCACTCATCGGCACCTGGCCGGAGAGGAACAGGAAGCCACCGGCTTTCACCGCACGGGAAAACGGGAATGGCAGGCTGCTGGGGAAACGCTGGATGTCATTGCTCATGGGATGCTCCTTTCAGGGTTGCTGGAAACGGGCCGGGGACAGGCGCTCGGGCACCACTCCCTGGCTGACAAGGCTAGGACACAGGGGTTGGCCGAGCAGCAGGTCGGCGGCCAGGCGCGAGGCGCCGGCGGCGGACTGGATGCCATAGCCGCCCTGGGCCGCCAGCCAGAAGAACGCGGGTGCGTGGCTATCGAAACCGATCACCAGGTCGCCGTCGGCGACGAACGAGCGCAGCCCGGCCCAGGTGTGGCTGGGGCGGCGGATCGCCAGGGTGGTCATGGCTTCGATGTTGTAGATGCCCAAGGCCACGTCCAGCTCCTCGGGCGCGGCGTCCTGCGGTTCGACCGGGTCGGCATTGGCCGGCGAACCCAGCAGCTGACCGGCGTCGGGCTTGAAGTAGAAACTTTCGTCGACGCCGATCACCGCAGGCCAGCGGGCGAAGTCCTGGTCTGCCGGGCCCGGGAAGGTGAAGGCACTGCGCCGGCAGGGTTGCAGGCCGATGCGTGCCACTGCGCACTGCTCGGCCACGCGGTCTGCCCAGGCGCCTGCGGCGTTGACCAGTTGGCGCGCCTGCACCCGGCTGCCATCGCCCAGTTCCACTTGCCACAGGTCATCGAGGTACCGGGCCTGGACCAGCTCGGCATTGCAGCGCAGTTCACCGCCAGCGGCGCGGTAACCGCGCAAGAAACCTTGGTGCAGGGCATGCACATCCAGGTCCATGGCGCCCGGTTCCAGCACCGCGCCGGCCAGGTTTTCGCCACGCAGGCTCGGCACCAGGGCCAGGGCGGCGTCGCGGTCGAGCAGGCTGACTTCGGTGCCGTTGGCCAGGTTCTGCGTATGGGTCTGCTCCAGCAGCGCGCGCTGTTCCAGGCTGGCCACATACAGGCAGCCACGCGGTTCCAGCAGCGGGTGCTCGCAGAAGCCTTGCGGTGGCGCCTCGTAGAAGGCCCGGCTGGCGCGGGTCAGCGCCTGAATCTGCGGGGTACCGTAGGCCTCCATGAACATCGCCGCCGAGCGCCCGGTGGAGTGGTAGCCAGGCTGCGACTCGCGCTCCAGCAGCAGCACCCGCTGCTGGCCAGCCAGGCGATAGCCCAGGGAGGCACCGGCAATGCCGGCGCCGATGATCAGGGTGTCGTAGGTCGGGGTCATGCACGCTCCTGCCAGGCTAATTATCATTTATGAGAATTCTAATATATGAGAATTTAGAAATGCGCAAGGGTCCAAGGTAAGATGCCCGACCAACGCCGCATGCCGAGAACCCTGAATGCCCGCTGCCCTACCCCTGCTTGACCGCGCCGTAGTCGGCCAGCGCCTGCGCCAGGTGCGCAAGGCGCGCCAGATGACCCTCAAGCAATTGTCCGAAGCCAGTGGCGTGCCGGTGTCCACCCTGTCGAAGATGGAGCTGGCGCAGGTGTCGGTCAGCTACGAAAAACTCGCCGCCGCCGCCCGGGCGTTGAATGTCGACATTGCCCAGCTGTTGCGTGCCAGCGGCACGGTTGCAGCGCCAGTGCCGGTAACCGTGGTGGTCGACTCGTTGCCTGCGGCGGCGGGCTACTCGACCGGCACCTATGATTACCACCCGATCGCTGGCAACTTCCCCGAGCGGCGCATGACGCCGGCCTATGCCCGCATCATTGCCCGCGAACGCGGCCAGTTCGATGATTTTATCCGCCACCCCGGGCAAGAGTTCGCCCTGGTGCTGAGCGGGCGCGTGCGGATCGAATTCGAGACGGGTGAATCTGTGAGCATCGGGCCGCAGGAAACTGCGTATTTCGACAGCCAGGTGGGGCACATCTACCTGTCGGAGAGTGATGACGGCGGCGATGCACATGTGATGGTGGTGATGACTGATCGATAGTCTGCCCTGCCACCTCGGTTATAACCTAATAACGAACAAGTCTATTTGGCTATAAAAAAATCTATATGCTGGCTGCATCCGATAACGGGCAAGTTGGGCGGTCGAGTAGCGTATGGATGTAGGTTCTTTTGGTTTCACCATTGCGGGACTGGTCGTGGGTTTCATCGTCGGCATGACGGGTGTCGGTGGCGGCTCGCTGATGACCCCAATCCTGCTGTGGTTCGGCATCAGCCCGGCAACCGCTGTCGGCACTGACCTGCTCTATGCCGCCATCACCAAGGCCAGTGGTGTCTGGGTGCATGCGCGCAACAAGAACATCGACTGGAAAATCACCGGCCTGCTGAGCCTGGGCAGCGTGCCCGCAGCAGCGCTTACCCTGTGGTTCCTCAGCACCCTGCATACCGACACCTCTGCCCTGAACGGCATCATCAAGCAAGGCCTGGCGGTGGTGCTGATCCTGACCGCGCTGGCCATCCTGTTCAAATCGCGCCTGCAAGCCTTCGCCAGCCGCCATGCCGGTGACCATTACCACCTCAGCGACCGCAGCCTGAACATCCTTACCGTGCTGACCGGCGTGGTGCTGGGGGTGATGGTTACCCTCACCTCTATCGGCGCCGGCGCGCTGGGTACCGTGGCGTTGTTCCTGCTGTACCCGTTCCTGGTCACTCGCCGCCTGGTCGGTACCGAAATCGCCCACGCCGTACCGCTCACCCTGGTAGCGGGCCTGGGCCATGCGGGCATGGGTAACATGGACTGGTCGCTGCTGGGTTACCTGCTGCTGGGCTCGCTGCCGGGCATCTACCTGGGTAGCCACCTCACCGGGCGAATCTCCGACCGCGTGCTGCGCCCGTGCCTGGCGGCGATGCTGCTGCTGATCGGCTACAAACTGGCGTTCTGACTTTCAGCCCAGGCGCAGGCGCCACTGCCCGGTAAAGCTCAGCTCCAGGCGCGACAGCGGCAACACATCGATACGCTGGCTGGCACCCATTGGGCAGCCCAGTACCTGCACCAACACAGCGCGCATGACCATCGGGTGGGTCACCGCCAGCCATTCCCCCGGCCTGTCGAAGGCCGCCAACCAGGCGGCCATGCGCTGGCAAAGCGCGGCGAACGACTCACCACCATGCACCGCGCTGGCCGGATCCTGCAGCCATGCGGCCAGCGCTTGCGGTTGCTCGGCCTGCAACTGCTTCAGTGCCAGCCCTTGCCAACTGCCCAAATCGCAATCGGCCAATGCCGGCTCGAGTTGTGGAGCTTCCGACAACCACGCCGCCGTCTCGCAGGCGCGCTGCTCTGGCGCAGTCAGCACCTGCACAGCGCGCAGGTCGGTGAAAGGCTGCTGGGTTAACGGCAGGATGCCGTCGCCCGCATGGGGCAGGCGCCCGGTCTTCTGCGCCTGGGTCAGCGCGTGGCAGATCAGGGTCAGGCGGATGGCTTTCACCAGGTTTCTCTCGCGGCGGGCTGGGGCGCATGGTTTAGCATGCCGCGAGGCTTTTGGCGATCTACTGCGGCGGCCTCATCGCCGGCGATGAGGCCAGTTCAGCCCACCGCTAACACCAAGCTCCACACTGGCACTGCCAGCACCAACCCCACCGCCAGCCACGGCCAGTACGGCAGCAACATCACCAGCAGCATCCCCGCCAGCGACAGCGCACCAAACCAGGCCACCGGCCCCATGGCCCAGCCCCAGGCCTGGGCGCACAGCACCAGGCTGACCAGCAACGCCAGCCAGCCAGCGCCCCGCAAACCGATACGCAGCGCGCGCGGGCAGGTGCGGTGCCACACCTGCTGGTAATGCCGCTCCAGCCCTTGGCACAGCCCGAGCATGCCGGCGTAGGCGAACAACACGCCGCCCGTGATCCACATCATCATGCCTCGGCCTCCACATGCCGCCCCGCCCTGGCCTTCTGCGCTACTGGCTGTGCCTGCCGCACCCGCCATGCCACCAGCCCGAGCAATACACCCAACACCAGCGCACTGGCCGCCACCCACAGGCGCATCGCATCTTCAAGGCCACCAAACGCACCCAGGCCGATGCACAGCAACGCCGTCAGCAGCAGTTGCTCCACCCAGGCCCGGCGCGCTGGCCTGATACCAGCATGCAACAGCGCCAGCAGCCACACGCCAAAGAACGCGCGTATTTCCCAGCTCTCCCGATGCACCAGCTCCACCGGCAGCAGGCGGCTGGCCCACAACAGCCCCACACACGCCAACAGCAGGCCGCTGATGAAACCCACGTTGCATACCTCGGCCAGCCGGTACCAGCGCCGCGCCGAAACCTCGGTGGTGGCGCTGGCATACTTGCGCCCACGCTTCACGCAGAACAGCACCAGGCCGCTGGCGATCATCAGGCAACTGACCAGCCCGCAGATGAAGTACAGCCAGCGCATCGGGTAGCCACCAAACTGGGCGAAATGCAGGCCGACCATGACCCGTTGGGTCAACGGCGCCGCGCGCCATTCGGGCACGTCGCTGAGCAATTGCCCGCTAACCCCATCGAAGACCATCGCCTGGCCCTTGGCCAAGGCGATGCGGTTACCCAGCTCGGGGCGGATTTCGACACGCGCCGCCGCAGTATTGGGGTTGCGGATGTTCAAGCCACCAATCGGCCCCAAGCGCCCCTCGGCCTGGGCCAGCAGCGGCGCCACATCGACCAGCGTGGCCGGCTGCCTGGCCAGGCCACGGGGCTGTTCCAGGCGAGCATTGCCCTGGGCCTGGAAGTAGGCGCGCGTGTCGCCGGCGAACAGCGCATCGACCCCGGCGGGGATGTAGATGAGCATGAAAATCACCAGGCCGGTGTAGGTGATCATCAGGTGGAATGGCAGCAACAGCACCGCACTGGCGTTGTGGAAATCCAGCCACGAGCGCTGGCCCTTGTTCGGCCGGAAGGTGAAGAACTCCTTGAAGATCTTCTTATGGACGACGATGCCAGTGACCAGCGCAGCCAGCATCACCAGCGCCAGGGCGCCGACCACGAAGATACCCCAGTTACGTGGCAGGTCGAGGGTGAAGTGGAAGCGGAAGAAGAAGTTGCCACCGACACTGTCGCGCACCTCGATGGCTTCGCCGGTGCGCGGGTCGAGCTGTACGCCACCGCCGTGGCGCCGGTCGCCGGTGGACACACGCAACCCGGGCGAGCGCTCGCTCGGCAGGCTGATGCCCCAGTTGCCCGCCTGCGGCTCATGGGCCTGCAGGTAGGCGATGGCGCGCTGGGCGGCGTCGGCCTGGGCCACCTGGGTGGCCGGGATTTCCGGTTGCATCCAGTGGTTGAGTTCCTTGTCGAACACCGCCAGGGTGCCAGTGACGAAGATGGCGAACAGCAGCCAGCCGAAGATCAGCCCAGCCCAGGTGTGCAGCCAGGCCATCGATTGGGTGAAGGTGTTTTTCATGCCAGCCACTCCAGCGCCTGCGGCCAGAAGCCGATCAAGGCAAGAGGCGCGGCCAGCACCAGCGGCGCCCAGGCACGCAGGGCATCACGGCTGGCGAAGGCCCAGAGGATGGCGGCGGTGTAGAAGAGAAAAGCCGGTAGGGTCGCGACGATGACCGCGTCGGCGGCAGCCAGCGGCAGGATACGCGCCAGGCAGGCGCTGGCGGCATAGCTGAGGGCATAGCCGCCGAGCAGCGCGGCGCCGCTGCGGGAGAGAATCTGTAGCCAGGCGGGGGCTTTCTTCATCAGGGACTCCTTGGCATATACAGGTGAGGTATCTGGGGCTGCTTTGCAGCCCTGTCGCGGGCCCACCACCGCGCACAACGGGGGCGCGGCCCGCCGGGGGGGGGCGGGGAGGGGGGGGGACAGCGCGCCGAA